>JAKDLH010000372.1 GCA_030452945.1 Microlunatus sp.
ATCTTCGGGGACCGGCTGAACCCGAACGATTACTGGCCGGTCCGCTGATCGAAGTGGTCGGCGTCGTCGGTCTCGATCCGGTGCTCGGCGCACCGGCCGTCGCAGTTAAGTTCCCAGGTTTACGCGGGTTTGCGGTCCAGTTCCAGGATCAGCGCCAACGCCAGCTCCACTGCGTCCATGGTCGCTTGGTCGACACTTCCGATCTGCTGGAAGAACCGCGCGGAGACGATGGCTCTGATCGCTCCACGCGGCGCGACTCGGTCGCTCTTCCGGCCTCCGGTCCCAACCCGATGCGCGGCGCCGGCCGCTGCACCAGTCAGAGATTGTCGATTTCGATCACCGGCAGCTCGTCGGCCGGCTTGAAGTCGAACACCCGGCCGAAGAAGTAGAGCTGTGCCTCCAGGGCGGCTTTGATCGACTCGGCCCGGCGGAATCCGTGACCCTCTCCTTCGAAGATGATCATGGCCACCGGCAGCCCCTTGGTCCGGACGGCCGTCGCCATCGTCTCCGCTTGGTTGGGCGGGACCACGACGTCCTCGGCGCCCTGCAGCAACAGCAACGGCACCGAGAGTCGGTCCACGTGCCGAATCGGGGCGCGCTCCCGGTAGGTTTCGCTCGCTTCCGGATAGGGGCCGATCAACCCGTCCAGATACCGGGCCTCGAACTTGTGGGTGTCCCGCGCCAAGGTCTCGGGGTCGGCGACCCCGTAGAAGCTGATGCCCGCGGTGAAGGTGTCTGTCGTGGTCAACGCCTGCAAGGTCGTGTAGCCGCCGGCGCTGCCGCCTCGCACGATCAGCCGGGCAGGATCAGCCAGTCCCTGCTCCGCCAGCGCCGCCGCCCCGCTGGCGCAGTCAGCGACGTCGACGATGCCCCACTGTCCTCGCAGGGCGTCCCGGTACGGTCGTCCGTACCCGGTGGAGCCTCGATAGTTCACGTCCAGCACCGCGAAACCGCGCGAGGTCCAATACTGCAGCGACAGGTCAAACCCGATGGCGGAGAACGACGTCGGTCCGCCGTGGGAAAGCGTGATCAGCGGTGGTCGCTCATCGGTTGGTGCACGGACCGTCGGGTTGGTCGGCGGGTAGTACCAGCCGTGCACCTCGCCGGAAGTCGCGGCCAGCGTGCTCGGCCAGCTGACCGACTCGGGGATCGACACCCAGTCCTGCCGAAGCCCCTGGTCACTCGCGTGCCGGACGTCGGTCCAAGCCTCGTCGGCCAGGTCCAGCCGAGCGAGCCGCGCGGGGCGATCCGGATCCTCGATCACGGCCGCGGCTCGACCGTTCGCCGCTGCCAGTCGTCCGGACAGACCGGTGTCGAGAACCGTACGCAGCGTGCCCGATTCCCGGTCCACGATCACGACCGAGGCGACCCCATCGCTGACTCGGGTGGCCAGGATCTGTCCGGAGCCGAGAACGACGTACGGCTGATCGCCGAACACCCACTGTGGGGTCGCGTACTCCGCCGGGTCCGGGTGCAGCGGCGAGACGGTGCCGTCGCGGTGAGCGTAAAGGTTCCACCAATCGGTGCGGTCGGACACAAAGATCAGCTCCCGGCCCGGGGCCCACCGAGGATGCACCGCCGACTCGTTCGATCCGCCGGCCACGTCGACCACGTCCCGGACCGCCTCGCCGTCGAAGCGGCCGCGCCGGATCAGCGTGGCGTCCCACGGCATCGCCGGGTGGTTCCACTCGGTCCAAGCGAACTCCCCGGTCTCGGCCAGCTCGGGATCGGAGTAGAAGTCAGCACCCGCGCAGAGCACGGTGCCGTTGCCTCGGCCGTGCAGGTCGAGGGCCACGATCGTGGTGACCGGCTCGCCGTCCGCTGAGTGGTCCTCGCGGACCGCCAGCACCAGAGCTCGGTCGGGATGGAGGCGCAGGTCGGCGTATCGGTAAGGGCCCGCGGCAGTGAAGGGGATGATCTCGTCGCCGTCGACCCGATAGAGCCGGTCGTCGGTGAAGTTGGAAAAGACCACGATCCCGTCCCGGACGGCAAAGGCCCCACCGCCGTACTCGTTGACGCGAGTGCGGACGTTGTACGGCGCCGGAACGACCAATTCGAGGTCGCCGCCGGGACGCAGCCGCCACAGGCCGACCCGGCCACCTTCGCTCGGTCGCGATTCGAGCCAGTGGAGCACGTCGTCGTCAAGGGCTGGCGAGCTGAGACCGACCGTTCCCGACGTGACGAGGTCGACCGCCACGATCGAGGGCCAGGTCCCGTACGGTGCGTTGTTCATCGGATCACTCTAGAAGAGGGATCACTCCGCGACCGCGCGCCGGTGGTTCCGTACCGAGTCGAGTCGGTCGGGCCAGGACACGTCTTCCGCAGATCGCTTGGTTCTGGTGGGGCGGGTGAGGCAGAATGGTGTGCGATCCACCGCGTACGCGTCGTGAGGATGTTGGGGAAGACAGCCCTCGCCCTGCGTCACTGGAGGATTGATGAGCACCACCCGTGGAGTGCTGTACATCCACGCCGCGCCGTCGGCGCTGTGCCCACACATCGAGTGGGCGGTCGGCGGCGTATTCGGCATGCCCGTACGGCTGGACTGGATCGCTCAGCCCGCCGAACGGGCCAGCTATCGCACCGAGTACTCCTGGACGGGTCCGACCGGGACCGCGGCCCGCCTGACGAGCGCGCTCAAGGGGTGGCAGCGCATCCGGTTCGAGGCGACCGAGGAGGCCACTTGCGCGACCGAGGCACACCGCTATTCCTACACTCCGTCGCTCGGCGTGCTGCACAGTCAGATCGGGCTGCACGGCGATGTCGTGGTGCCCGAAGAGCGGATCAAGCACGCCATGCTGATGGCCGCGCTGGGCGAGCAGGATCTGTCTGACGCCCTCGACGGGCTGCTCGGTCGCCCCTGGGACGCCGAACTCGAACCGTTCCGTTACGCCGGCGACGGCGCGCCCGTCCGCTGGTTGCACGAGGTCGTGTGAGCCGTCGACACTCCGGCGCTTGGGTCGTCTCTGCGCGATTGCTCGCAAACGTCGGCAGCAGGCGGCCCGGCGGTTGGCGTTTGGGCGCGATTGCTCGCAAACGTCGGCAGCAGACGGCTCGGCGGTTGGCGTTTGGGCGCGATTGCTCGCAAACG
>JAKDLH010000373.1 GCA_030452945.1 Microlunatus sp.
GCTCCAAGGCCTCGTACCGACGGGTGTAGAACGCCAGGGCCTCCTCGGCGGGCATGTCCGGCACCTGGCCGACCGCACGCTCACCGGCTTGGGTCCTGACGTACACCGTCCCGTCCGAATCGACCCGGCCGAAAGAGGCTGGCCCCGTGCCGTCGCTCATGGGTCCATCCTGCCCGATACCGTGGCTTAGGTGTTCATCGCGTCATTTCCGGCCGGACCCTGGCAGACCAACTGCTACGTCGTCGCCACCGCGCCCGGATCGGAGTGCCTGATCCTCGACCCTGGAGTCGACGCGGCGACGGGAGTTCGTGATCTGGTCGCCGAGCATCGCCTCAAGCCGGTGGCCGTGGTGCTCACCCACGGTCATCTGGACCACATGTTCTCGGTCGCACCGCTGTGCGGCGACTACCAGTCCACCTGCTGGATCCATCCCGATGACCGGCACCTGCTCACCGACCCGCTGGCCGCGATGGGCCCCGAAGCGCATCTGCTGCTCGCCCAGCTGACCGGGGGAAAGGCGTCGTTCGCCGAGCCAGACGACGTACGGGAGCTGGTCGACGGGTCGGTGCTGGAGATCGCCGGGGTCCGGCTGGACGCCATCCACGCGCCGGGGCACACGGCCGGCTCGGTGATGTACCGCGCCGACTACCCGCCGCGCGAGTTGGCCGCGGGCAGCGGCATCGACCAGGTCGTCTGGTCCGGCGACGTGCTGTTCGCCGGCTCGATCGGGCGCACCGACCTGCCCGGTGGCGACCACGCCCAGATGCTCACCTCGCTCCGCACCAAGGTGCTGCCGCTGCCGGACACGGCGGCGGTGCTGCCCGGGCACGGTCCGCAGACCACGATGGCCCGGGAGCGAGCGACCAACCCCTACCTGGCGGCTGGTCAACTCTGACCGAGATCCGGCGGAGCGCGTCGCCAAGGCTCTGCTGAGGGACATCGTCCCGACTGCCATGATGTACGACACCTGAGATTCCATTCCTGCGTGAAGCACATCTGGAGCGAAGAATGAGCGACAGGCCTTACGTCCCCGGACGCCACCTCACCCACGACAAGGGGCCCGTGGACCCGGAGGAGATCGAGCAGCAGTCCCCAGGAGAGCGGGAGCAAGAAGAACCGCAGAAAGCCCGCCGGATCAAGTGGTCCGGCCTGATTGCCGGGCTGCTACTGGCCGTGCTGGTCTATCTACTCCTGCCCCAAGACCTGGCCCACCCGGCCAAGCTCACCGCGGCCACCGCAGTGCTGATGGGGCTGTGGTGGATGACCGAAGCCATCCCGATTCCGGCCACCGCGCTGCTGCCCCTCATCGTCTTCCCCATGTTCGTCAAAGGCGTCAAAGTCGACGACGTCGGGGCCTCCTACGGCAGCAACATCATCTTCTTATTCATGGGCGGCTTCCTGCTGGCCCTGGCGATGCAGCGCTGGAATCTGCACCGCCGGATCGCCCTGCGCACCGTACGCGTGATGGGCACCAAGCCGGCCCAGATGGTGGCCGGATTCATGCTGGCGACCGCGTTCCTCAGCATGTGGGTCTCGAACACCGCTACCGCGGTGATGATGCTGCCTATCGGCGTGTCCGTGCTGCTGCTGGTTCCCAAGCTCCTGGAGGGAGCCGGCACCGACTCCGCTGACAAGGGGTCCGCGCTGAGCAGCGACCTGGAAGGAGCCGATCCGCAGAGCGAGGAGATCAAGGAGGCGGTGATCCGGTCCGACTTCGGAACCTCGTTGATGCTCGGCATCGCTTACGCCGCGTCGATCGGCTCGCTGGGGACGATCATCGGGACGCCGCCCAACACCCTGCTGGTGGGATACCTCGAGGAGAACCACGGCATTCAGATCGGCTTCGGCCAGTGGATGCTCGTCGGTGTTCCGCTGTCCGTGGTGATGCTGGTCATCACCTGGTTCCTGCTGACCAAAGTGCTGTTCAAACCGGAGATCGACGACATCCCGGGCGGCCGGAAGCTGATCAACGACGAGCTGAGCAAGCTCGGGCCGACATCGACCGGCGAGAAGCGCGTGCTCGCCATCTTCGTCCTGGCGGCCCTCAGTTGGGTCTTCATCCCCGTCATCTTCGACCCCCCGCCGATCACGGACGCCGGCATCGCGATGGTCGTGGGGGTGCTGCTGTTCCTGCTGCCCTCCGGCGCTCAGCGCGGCGTCCGGCTGCTGGACTGGGAGTCGGCCGTGAAGCTGCCGTGGGGTGTGCTGCTGCTTTTCGGGGGCGGGCTGGCCTTGTCCGCCCAGTTCTCCTCATCGGGGCTCACCAAGTGGATTGGCGAGGGCGCCGGACGGCTGGGTGCGGTGCCCGTGGTGCTGGTCGTCGTGATCTTCGCGACCGGCATCATCTTCCTCACCGAACTGACCAGCAACACCGCCACGGCGGCGACGTTCCTTCCGGTCTCTGGCGGCGTGGCCATCGGCCTCGGTCTTGAGCCCATGCTGCTGGCCATTCCGGTGGCTCTGGCCGCCACGTGTGCGTTCATGCTTCCGGTAGCCACCCCGCCCAACGCGATCGCGTACGGCTCCGGCTATGTGACGATCGGACAGATGATCCGAGGAGGCTTGTGGCTGAACCTGATCGGGATCGTCTTGATCACCCTCACCACCATGACACTGGCCGTGTGGGTGTTCGGCATCGTGTACTGACAAGATGACTCAGCTTCCAGCCCATCGCTGGGCGAGATACTTCTGGTTGAGATGCAGCGCAAAGGTGTCCTGGTCGTCGCGGCCGTCCTTGTGCAAGGAGGCGTAGTCGCTGACCAGTCCGTGCACCGACTTGTCGTCGGCGACCCCGATCAGCAGCGTGCCCCCGTCGCGGCTGTTGGCGAACGCGGCGATCGTCTTGAGCACAGCCACTTCCAGCGGCTTCATCACCTCACCGGTCGCTGCCGCGGTGCGCAGGGTCGACTTGAATTCCAGGTGCGCGCTCTCGCCTGAGGCGAGCAGCTCGCCGATCGGGCAGTGCTCCTGATAGGCGATCCTCAATCGCGCTTGGGCCAGCACCGCGTACGTCTTCAGCACCTCGGCCTGCAGCTCAGGATTGTCCAAGAAGTCGAAGACC
>JAKDLH010000374.1 GCA_030452945.1 Microlunatus sp.
GCCGTGACCTCATCGGTGGGTCGTTTCCCCGCATAAGTTGCTTGAGGTCGGTGCCGTGACCTCGTCGGTGGGTCGTTTCCCCGCAAAAGTTGCTTGGGGTCGGTGCCGCGACCTCATCGGTGGGTCGTTTCCCCGCAAAAGTTGCTTGGTGTCGGTAGCTGCTTGGTGTAGGTGCCGGGCCCTGTCAGAGTGAAGCCCGTGAGTCTGCCGCCCCTGCCCCCGCCGTTGCCGCATCCGGTCGTGGATTCCCACTGTCATCTCGACACCGCGGTCGAGGCGAGCGGGCTCGACCCGGCCGAGGCGGTCGCCCGGGCGGCTGAGGTCGGCGTGACCCGGATCGTCCAGATCGGCTGTGATCTGCCCGGGGCGCGGTTCGCGGTCGAAGCGGCCCGCCGCTGGGACACCGTGATCGCCGGAGTGGCCATCCACCCGAACGACGCGGCGCGGATGCGTCCCGAGCAGTTACCGTCGACGCTGGCCGAGATCGAGCGGCTGGCTCGCGAACCGGTCGTGCGGGCGGTGGGGGAGACCGGGCTGGATCACTATCGCACCCGGGACGCCGCCGGCCACCAGACGCAGCGGGACGCGTTCGCCTGGCATATCGGCCTGGCTCACGCGACGGGCAAGACCCTGGTCATCCATGACCGAGATGCGCACGCCGACATCCTGGATGTGTTGGACGCCGAAGGCGTCCCCGAGCGGGTGGTGATGCACTGCTTCTCCGGCGACGCCGCCTTCGCTCGGGCCTGCCTGGACCGAGGGGCGTGGCTGTCCTTCGCCGGCCCGATTACCTTCAAGCCGAATGAGCACCTGCGCGAGGCCCTGCGAATCACCCCGCTGGACCGGGTCCTGGTCGAGACTGACGCCCCGTACCTGACCCCAGTGCCGTTCCGGGGGCGATGGAACGCGTCCTATCTGATCCCGCACACCGCCCGGTTCCTGGCCGACGTGCTGGACCGCGATCTGGGCGAGGTGTGCCAGGCGCTGGAGAGTAACGCCTACGACGCCTTCGGCGGCCCGTGGGGACCGGACCGGTGAGAACCCGGACGGTCGGAACCTGATGGAACTCTCGGAGGTACGGCGACGCCGGCGGATGATCCGCCGCTATTCCCCGGCCGAGGTTCCCGAACCCGCGCTGAGTCGGATTCTGGCGGCAGGTCTGCGGGTTCCCTCGGCCGGGTTCACCCAAGCCGTCAGTCTGCTGGTGCTGACCGGAGCGGACCGGGAGCGCTACTGGTCGGTGACCACCGATCCGACCGCTCCGGCTGATCGTTGGCTGATCGGGATGCGGACCGCGCCGGCCCTGATCCTGGTCTGGACCGACCCCGGGGCCTACCTCGATCGCTACGCCGAGCCGGACAAAGGCTGGACCGACCGGGACCCGGACCGGTGGTCGGCGCCCTACTGGTGGGTCGACGCCGGAATGGTCGCGCTGGCCGTGCTGTTCGCGGTGGTGGATGAGGGGCTGGGCGGGTGCTTCTTCGGCACGCCGCCGGAGCGCGTCGAGGCCGTACGCCAGGCGTACGACGTGCCGCAGACCCAGTGCCTGGTCGGGGTGGTCAGCGTGGGCGAACCGGACGGGCCGGCCTGGATCCCGAAACGGCCACGACGAGCAGCAGCGGAGCTGATCCACCGCGGCCGGTGGACCCCTACGTCCGACTTCATCTCGTGAAGATTTGGGCACATGTCGCTGAGACCGTTATGATTTCGTGACCAAACACGGCGTCAGGCATCGTGGCAAGCACAGACCGTCACACCCAGCTGTCACACCCAGCCGTCACACACGAACCGCCAAACACACATCATCGATCGTCCGGTGGCACCGAACCGGACCAGGGAGTTCACGTGCGCAAGATCATCCCCGTCGTCGCCGCTGGGGCTACCGCCCTTGCCGTCGCCGGCTCGACCTTCGCCTACGCGGCCTTGCACAACGACGTGACCCTCGCGGTCGACGGCCAGACCAGTGAGGTCACCACGATGAGCCGGACCGTGGCTGAGGTGCTCGACGGCGAGGGGATCGCCGTCGGTGCCCACGACGTGGTCGCGCCGTCCCTCGACTCGCCAGTCGACGACGGAAGCAAGATCGCGGTGCAGTACGGCCGGCAGGTCACCGTGAACGTCGACGGGAAGCAGAAGACATTCTGGACGACTGCGACCAGTGTCGACGCGGCTCTGCGGAGTCTCCAGCTCGACACCACCGGGGCAGATCTGTCGACCAGCCGCAGCGCAGGGATCAGTCGAGAGGGTCTCACCTTGACCGTGGACACGGCCAAGACGATCACGATCGACGCGGCCGGCAAGGAGCGCAAGCTCGAGACCACCGCGCAGACCGTCGGTCAGGCGCTGAACGAGGCCGGCATCGCCGTCGACTCCGACGACAAGCTCAGCGCCAAGAAGTCCACCAAGCTCAAAGACGGACTCTCTTTCTCCGTCACCAAGGTCGACGTCAAGACCGTGAAGCAGACCAAGAGGGTCGGCTACGACACCGTCTACCGGAACACCGACTCTCTGGACCAGGGCAAGTCCAAGGTTAAGACCGAGGGCCGGAACGGTGAGCGGACCGTCGTCTACACCGAGGTCAGGCACAACGGCAAGGTGGTCAAGCGGACCGAGAAGTCCGCCAAGATCACCAACAAGGCGACCGAGAAGGTGGTGCTGGTCGGCACCAAGCAGGAGCCGGTCAGGTCCTCGGCCGGCTCCGGTTCGAGCGGTTCCACGAAGTCTGGCACCAAGAACTCCGGCACCAAGAAATCCGGTACCAAGTCCGCCAGCTCCAGCGGGAACTCCGTCTGGGACCGCTTGGCACAGTGTGAGTCGTCGGGCAACTGGGCGATGAACTCCGGCAACGGCTTCTACGGCGGCGTGCAGTTCATGGCCTCGACCTGGGGGGCGATGGGCGGCTCCGGGCTGCCGCATCAGGCCAGCCGAGAGACCCAGATCGCTATCGCCAAGAAGCTCCAGGCGCAGTACGGCTGGGGCCAGTGGCCCGCCTGCTCGGCCAAGTTAGGGCTACGTTGATCGGTCCGGCCTCCATCGCACCCGCCCCGCTCACATCCGCCC
>JAKDLH010000375.1 GCA_030452945.1 Microlunatus sp.
GCCGTGGGAGTTCCTGCGCTCCGCGGCCGATCGCAGCGCCGCCGTCGCCGTCGTTCTCGACCGGGTCCCACCCCGTGCGATGGCTGAGGTGCCGGCTCACCTCGGCCGGCTGATGGCCGATCGGGGGCTGGGTCGGTCACCGTTGTTTGCCGTACCCGAGACCGATGTCGACGCTGACGGTCTGCTGCCCACCCCGGCCGTCCAGCCGATCCGCAGCTGGCTGGCCGGTCTTGCCGCCGACCAGGCCAGTCGAGCCGCGGTGGTGCACCAGACCTTGGACGGCGCCATCGCCGCCGTGGCGCGGCGGGCGCCCGAGGTCGCGCGGGCCATCGACGAGCAAGCGGCGACCCTCGAGCTGCTGCGGGCCGAAGTCGACTCCTCCTACGCCGAGGCCGTTCGTACGATCGCGGTGCAGACCGCTGACGGCACGCTGCTGCGTGGCGAGGTGCTGGCCCGCTGGCAGGAGTTCGTCGGCACCGGCGAGTTCTTCCGCGCCATGGAGAAGAAGATCGGTTGGTTGCGGGACAAGGTCACGGCGGTGTTCACCGGTGAGCCGGCTGGGACCCGTGACCTCAAGGTGGCGGTGGGATCGGGGCTGGAGTCGCTGCTCGGCAGCGAGGGGGATGCGGCCGCCGAACGGGCCGACGGATCGTGGCAGGCTCATGCGGCCGGCCGCCAGCTGCTGGCGCGCAGCCCCGAGGACCTGACCCGGGCGTCACCCGAGTTCGGCGACCGGGCGGCCCGCGCCATCCGGGACTGGCAGGGCGCGGTACTCGACCTGGTGGCCGACACCGGGATGGCCAAGCGTTCGCGGGCGCGGTTCATGGCGCTGGGTGTGAACGGTGTCGGGATGGCCCTGATGATCGTGGTTTTCGCCCAGACCGGCGGAATCACCGGCGCCGAGGTCGGGATCGCGGGCGGAACGACGGTGCTTGCTCAGCGGGTCCTGGAGGCTGTGTTCGGTGACCAGGCCGTACGTCGGCTGGCCAGCACCGCCAAGGAGGAGCTGGATGCCCGGGTGGCCGAGCTGATGTCGGGTGAGCTGCTGCGGTTCCATCGCCTGCTCGACGCGGAGCAGCCAGAGCGCGGTCTGGCCGAGGCGTTGCGGACGACGGCGGCGGCGGTGGCGGCCGAGCTGGCTGCGGTGCCCCTCCCGGACGGTTCCGCGTCAGGATCGGCGAGGTCGGCTGAGCCCGTCGCGCTGCCCGGGGCCCGGCCGGCGTTGGAGCCGCCGACCGTACGGCAGGTGGCAGAGGACCAGTCCGGCGACCTGGTGGACGCCGAGCTCGTCGAGGAAACCGACCCACCTTTCTCCGGTGGGCAGCGCTGATGAAACCGATGGGCTGAGGAGAGGGAGGGGCTGATGGTGATTCTGAAGCGCCGGGCCAGTCCTGACTTCACTACCGGGCTGGCCGATCGCGTGCGCGCCCTGGCCGAGGCCGTCGAGGCCTGCGAGGGCCGGGTAGCAGCCGAGCCGGTCGCCGAGGCTCGCCGGGTAGTCAAGCAGGTCGACCAGCGACTCGCGTTCACGGGTTCGATCACCGTGGTGGCGCTGGCGGGGGCTACCGGTTCGGGCAAGTCGTCGATATTCAACGGGTTGTCGGGAACCGACCTGGCCCGGGTCGGGGTGCGGCGCCCAACCACCTCGGCGCCGCTGGCGGCGACGTGGGGCGACGAACCGACCGAAGACCTGCTCGACTGGCTGCAGGTGACCCGGCGGCACGCCGTGAACGCCGGTGGACTCCTGGACGGGCTAGTGCTTCTCGACCTGCCCGATCACGACTCGACCGAAATCTCCCATCGTCTCCAAGCCGACCGCTTGGTCCAGCTCGTCGACGTGCTGGTGTGGGTGGTCGACCCGCAGAAGTACGCCGACGCAGTCCTGCACGACGAATATCTGCGCCCGCTGGCCGAGCACGCCCCGGTGATGCTCGTGGTCCTGAACCAGGTCGATCGGCTCGCCGAGGAGGACCGGAACGCGTGCCTGTTGGACCTGCGGCGGCTGCTCGACACCGAAGGTCTGCAGCAGACACCGATCCTGCCGGTGTCGGCAGAGACCGGCGAGGGAATCGCCGAGCTTCGCGACCTGATCGCGGTCCGGGTGGCCGACAAGCTGGCCGCCGCCCGCCGGTTGGCCGCCGACGTGACCTCGGCCGCCGATCGGCTGGCGTCGGCGTCCGGATCGGGTGAAGTGCCGAAGCTGTCGAAGCGCAGCGTGGACACGATGAACGCCGCGATGGCTGAAGCCGCCGGCGCGCCGGTGGTGGGCGAAGCGGTCGCCGACGCCTGGCGGATTCGTGGTCGCCGGGCAACGGGTTGGCCGGTGACGGCGTGGCTGGTCAAGCTCAAGCCCGACCCGCTGCGGCGCCTGCATCTCGACCGGCTGCCGGTCGGTCGGAAGGGTAAGCCCGAGCAGATCGATCCGACCGATGTCGGCCGAACGTCGCTGCCCACCCGATCAGGGGTGCAACAGGCGCGGGTCGACACGGCGCTGCGGAACCTGGCCGCGGAAGCGAGCGCGAACCTGACCCGCGGCTGGTCGGACGCGATCAGGTCGGCGGCTCGCTCGCAGGAGAGCCGACTGGCGGACGCGCTCGACCGGGCGGTCGCGCGGACTGATCTGGATGTGCAGCGGCGTCGGCGCTGGTGGCAAGTGATCCGGGTGCTGCAGTGGCTGTTGCTGGCCGCCGTCGCCGCCGGCCTGCTGTGGCTGGGCGCCGCCTTCGTTCTGGCCTACCTCCAGCTGCCGCCCTTGCCCACGATCACCTGGGGTCGACTGCCGGCACCGACGGTGCTGCTGGTGGGCGGGGTGCTGGCCGGGTTGCTGGTCGCCCTCGCCAGCCGGGTCGGCATCGAAGTCGGGGCTCGGCGACGCGAGCGGGCGGTGCGGATCGAGCTGAGTCGCTCGGTGGCGGGGGTAACCGGCCAGCTGATCGTGCAGCCCGTACGCGGCGAGCTGGAGCGCTACGAGCGGGCCCGCGGAGCATTGGCTCTGGCGACCGATCGCTGAACCGAGTTGTCACCGCCACTGGGACCCCCCGCGCCCCACGGCGCAG
>JAKDLH010000053.1 GCA_030452945.1 Microlunatus sp.
CCCCGACGACCACTTCGCGATCGACCCCACCAAATGGCACTTCTACGCCATGGATGTCTATCGGGTCCTCGGACAAAACGCCCTCGCTCAGCTCTACGCCGAGGAAGTGCTCCGCCTCGGCGTCACGCAGACCGGCATCGAAAGAACCCCGATGCGCAACGCAGAGGCCCGCATCACTCTCGCCGTGATCGCCGAACGCAGTAACGACCACGAATCAGCCATCACACACGCAAACGCGGCGCTACAGTCGGCCCGAAAATCCCTACCGAGCCTGCGGATGGTTGCCACCGAGTTGGTACACGAGTTCGAGATCAGCGGCCACGTAGACGACCCCGAGGTCCAGAAGTTCGTGAAGTCACTAGACAATGCCTCGGTCGGGATCGTCGTATAGGCCCCAGGTCCCCCGGACACGTACGGTAAACTAGTTCGCGTTGTACTTCGGGGCGGATCCACACTGCCGGCCAATCTCGACCCACTTTGCAACCCCGTCGAGATCGACGGGGCCAGGCACGACGAGCAAACCAGCCGCCAGCAAGTCGACCGGTGTGTGCGGTGGACGGCAACGGACCAGTACCCAGCCATCAGGCCTGCCTCCTGTCCCATCAGGTCGTAGCGGCCATCTGCGAGCTCTTGAAGGGTCTGCTTGGCTTCGGCAATCGAGCCAGCGTCGACTGCCAGCCTGCGAGCGGTTCCGAAGATCGCGGCCGACAGCATCCGGTTGGGGTCGGGGCGGCTGGCCATCCCAGCACTATAGAACGCATGTTCGATGCAGCGGCACAGGACGGCCACGACTCGGTCGTGTAGCACCTCGGTCCGAGGAGGATGCTGTCAGCTTCGCTGAAGCGCGCCGACTCGCGGTCTAAGCCGGCTCAATCCAGGATGACCAACGCAATCCAAGAGTTGGCCAGGCGACGCGACCTGGTCTCCCCGGGGGCGGGCGGGCAGCTAGCCGCTGGCGTCTGGTCGCGTCTGATCTGCTTCGTCCGCACCAAGCAACCGGGGGTGGAGCTCCTTTCCGCCGGCTTGCTGATCGTGTCGGGACCAGTTGACTGCGACATCGTGGTTCGAGGATCGAGATCGGTCGCAAGCGAGCATCACGACCATGCGCCGGTCCGATTAGCTTGTTCCGATTGAAGCGGGTTGCGACGTGCCCTAAGAGCGTTTCGAAGGGCGCTTTGAGGGCGCATCGATACATGGGGGGGCGCGTCCAGGGCGCCCAGAGGGCGCTTCTTCCTACTACTTCATGCCACTTCCGACCACTCCTCGAGGGGAGGCAAAATGGCTCTGACTAGGTTGAATAGTGGTCTGACCAGGAGAGCTGGCGAGGGGACTCGAACCCCTAACCGCCTGTTTACAAGACAGGTGCGCTACCAATTGCGCCACGCCAGCGGGTGCCGGACAACGCTACCCGACCAGGTGTGATGCTGTCGGTCCCCGAGCGGGTCAGAGTTCAGGGTCAAGCGGGGGAAAGATCGACAGCAGCCAGCGGTCGAGAGTGCGAGCGACCGCGAGGGTGTCACGCCAGGGGACCAGCGAGGACTCGAGTTCGCCGGCGCGTAGGCATCGGTTCACCTCACTGATCTCGAACGTGTAGCCACCGCCGGACCACTGGGTGACCAGGGTCTCCTCCTCGCGGTGGTCGCCGATCCCGCGCACCAGGGTCATCTCGTCCGGGAGCAGAAAGTTGTCCAACCGGACCGAGCCGTCGCTGCACTGGACCTCCAGCCGAGTGGGAAGGTCAGCCTCCAGGCTGCAGACGATGCTGGCCGTCGCCGGTGGCCGGAACTCGGTGCCGGGGAACGTCAGCAGCGCGGCCGCATGCGATTCGACGCCGGTGCTGGCCAGGGTGCCGAATCCGTACAGCTCGTCCGGCTCGCCGAGGAACAGGTTCACCCCGTGCACCGGGTAGACGCCGAGGTCGAGGATCGCTCCGCCGGCCTGATCTGGGTCGAGCAGCCGATGCGTCTTCTCACCCCGGAAAGCAAAGCCGAAGGATGCGGTCACGTGCCGGATCGCGCCGAGTTCGCCGGCCTCAACGGCCTCCGCCGCGCGCCGCAGCAACGGGTTGGTACGGGTCCACAGGGCCTCCATCAGGAACAACCCTCGGCTTCCGGCCAAGGTGATGAGATCCTCGGCCTCGGCCGCACTGACGGTCAACGGCTTCTCCACCAGTACGGCCTTGCCCGCCTCCAGACAGAGGCGAGCGGAGGCCAGGTGGTCGTTGTGGGTGGAGGCCACGTAGACGACATCGATCTCGGGGTCGGCGGCCAGCTCCGCGTACGATCCGTAGGCGCGGGGGATCTGGTAGTCCGCCGCGAACTGCTCGGCCTTGGCCAGACTTCGGCTGCCGACGGCGACCACCGCGGCCTCGTCGGGAAGCAACGCGAGATCACGGGTGAGAACGGAGGCGATGTGTCCGGTACTGAGAATGCCCCAGCGGATGCGGGTGTGGTCGTGTCTGCTCACCGCGCCAGTCAACCCTATGGCGCACCGGCAGCACGAATGACACTGATGTCATTCGTGCGTACAATGACCGCCATGGTCGCTGCCTTCAACCCCGAGCATGCTGATTCACCGGGCGTGGACGAGCTGAGTGCCCGTGACGCGGACATCCTCGCCTTCGAGCGTCAGTGGTGGAAGTTTGCCGGCGCCAAGGAGCAGGCGATCCGGGACAAGTTCGCCATGTCGGCCACTCGCTATTACCAAGTGCTGAACAACCTGATCGACTCCCCGGCCGCGCTGGCGCACGATCCGCTGCTGGTCAAGCGGCTTCGCCGGCTGCGGGCCACCCGCCAGCGGAACCGGTCGGCCAAACGGCTCGGGATCGATCTCACTATCGACCGCTGACCAACGTGTGAATCCTGGCGACGTTCACGGCTCAAGATTCACACGTTGTCCTCATCCACAGGCTGACGGCCTGGTCGTCCCCATCCACAGCTCCGCCGCGGGGTCGTCTGACCGGCCCCCTCGTGTGTCCAGTATCTGGTTGTGTATGCGCGAATCGACACCATCGACTGAAGCGCAGCGGGTGGAATCGGCGTCGATCTCGCGGCGGGAACCGGCGGAACCAGGCCCGCGCCCGCCGCACCTGCACACTCATCGGGATGACGGGCAGATCCTGGTAGCCGCCGGCCTCGAGTCCGGCGTGCCGCTCGAACACGTTGCGCGCAGCCCGATCTCCAGTGCGCAACACCGAGTAGCCGAGGGCGACGGCGTACGCGATCAAGAAGGGCAGGCCGAGGCAGACCAGGTATTGCCAGCTGTGCCGTTCCTCATGCTCCAGGAGCCTGGGGAACGAGCGCTGCAAGTCGGCGAAGGATCGGGCCGTGATCACCACGTCGCCGACGGTGAACGCCCCGCCCGTGGGGAAGCCGAACCGATAGCCCTCGGCCAGCAGGAGCCCGTACGGTCCGGGCCGCAGCGAGCAGCCGCCCACGCTCGACACCGCCAGTCCGGCGAGCGTACTGAGGTTGAGCAGGTTGCCCGCCATCCGGATCCGTTGCGGGCCGGTCGGCGGCGTGACCCGTGCCGTCGGTCCTGATTGCTCCTGGATGGGCAGGGCGGACGTGAAACGCACACCACAGTGTCCCACCCGGCTTGACGTCTCGCTAGATGGGCAATGTTCTCATCATACGAGACGTTGAGGCAGTGACCCGGCCTCCGCCGTTTAGAGTTGCACACGTTCATCCAGAGGGGACGAGGGAACGGCCCGCAGACTCCCCGGCAACCGGCCGACCGATGCGGACACGGTGCCAACTCCGACTCCTCGAGCGTCGAGGGGCGCAGATGATGAAGGACTGATCCGATGACCGCGGTCTTTTCCGCCGAACTCGCCACCGGCTGTCGCGCCGGCGCCTTCGGCAACGCCACCCACCTGGTCTGCCGCGCCTGCGGCGCGCGCGGCCCACTCGGCCCGTTCTACGCCTGTCTGGAATGCTTCGGACCGCTCGAGGTCGGCTACGACTTCCCCACCATCAGCCGGGCGCAGCTGGAGGCCGGTCCCAAGTCGATCTGGCGCTATGCCCCCCTGCTGCCGGTTCCGGCCGACATCGCCACCTTCCGGTCCACCGACCCCGGCTTCACCCGGCTGGTCGAGGCCCGCCGCCTGGCCGACGACCTCGGGCTGCGGCAGCTGTGGGTGAAGGACGACTCCGGCAACCCGACCCACTCGTTCAAGGACCGGGTCGTCGCTGTCGCGTTGTCCGCGGCGCGGGAACTCGGGCTGCAGGTGCTGGCCTGCCCCTCGACCGGCAATCTCGCCAACGCCGTCGCGGCCGCCGCAGCGCGAGCGGGCATTCGGTCGGTCGTATTCGTCCCCGAGAATCTCGAGCACCAGAAGATCATCGCCTCGGCCATTTACGACACCACGCTGGTTGCGGTGCACGGCTCGTACGACGATGTGAACAAGCTGGCCAGCGAGATCGCCGCCGAGGAGGAGGGCTGGGCGTTCGTCAACGTCAATGTCCGGCCCTACTACGCCGAGGGCTCCAAGACCCTGGCGTTCGAGATCGCCGAGCAGCTCGGCTGGCGGTTGCCGGACCAGGTCGTCATCCCGATCGCCTCCGGCTCGCAGCTGACCAAGATCGACAAGGGGTTCACCGAGCTGATCGACCTCGGACTGGTCGAGCCCAAGCCGTACCGGATCTTCGGTGCGCAGGCCACCGGCTGCTCGCCGGTCGCGCAGGCCTATCGGAGTGGCCACGACGTGGTGCAGCCGGTCAAGCCGGACACCATCGCCAAGTCGTTGGCCATCGGCAACCCGGCGGACGGGCCGTACGTCCTCGACGTGGTGCGTCGCACCGGGGGTGCCATCGTCGACGTCGACGACGAGACCGTCATCGAGAACATCCAGCGGCTGGCCCGGACCGAGGGCATCTTCGCCGAGACCGCCGGCGGGGTGACGGTCGGCGTGACCGCCAAGCTGGTCGCCGACGGTCTCCTCGACCCGGCCGCCGAGACGGTCGTGATCAACTCCGGCGACGGGCTGAAGACGCTCGACGCGGTGGCCGATAGGGTCGGTCCGAAGACGACCATCCCGCCTCGCTACGAGGCATTCACCGAGTTCTGGAAGGCCCGAGGCTGATGACCGCCACCGTCCGCATTCCCACCATTCTGCGCAGCTACACCGGCGGGGCGAACGAGGTCCCGGCCGAGGGCGGCACACTGGCGGAGGTGCTGGACTCGCTGGAGTCGAACCACCCCGGCATCCGCACCCGGGTGCTCGACGACGCGGGTGCGCTGCGCCGGTTCGTCAACGTGTATGTGGGTGACGACGACGTCCGCTTCATCGGCGGCCTCGAAGCCACCGTCGCCGACGGTGCCAAGGTCTCGATCATCCCGGCCGTCGCTGGAGGCTGATTCGTCCGCCGTTGCCCTGGAAAGGGCGCGAAGACCACCTGATGCGGACTCGGCCCGCCCCGGTCCTCAGCGATGAGCGGTCCGCTGGGCTCGTCGCCGGAACGAACCGCGGCGGCCGATTTGTCGGTGGGGTGAGGCACCATGACCAGCATGACCGCAGACACCACCCTTGCCCGGTCCAGCGACGACGCGCTCCGCCGGACCATCGCCGCGATGGCCGGGCCGGACGCCTCACCTCGACCCGACCAGCTGCGTGCGGTCACCGAGTTGGTCGACCACCGACGGCGGGTGCTGGTCGTCCAGGCCACCGGATGGGGCAAGTCGGCGGTCTACTGGGCGGCGACGACCGCGCTGCGCTCCCGCGGCGCTGGCCCGACCTTGGTCGTGTCGCCACTGCTCGCGCTGATGCGAGACCAGATCGCGGCAGCCGAGCGCGCCGGGCTCCGCGCGGCCACGATCAACTCCACCAACATCGAGGAGTGGGACCCCGTGCTGGCCGACCTGGCCGCCGGACGGATCGACGTGCTGCTCATCTCCCCGGAGCGACTGGCCAACCCCCGGTTCGCTCGGCGGCTGCCGGACCTGCTGGCGTCCTGCGGGCTGCTGGTGATCGACGAAGCGCACTGTGTCTCGGACTGGGGTTTCGACTTCCGGCCCGACTACCAGCGGCTGACCCGCACCCTGCTTGCCCTCGCCCCGGACACCCCCGTCCTGGCCACCACCGCGACCGCCAACCAGCGCGTGACCACCGACGTCGCGGCCCAGCTCGGCGACGACACGGTCACCCTGCGGGGCTCACTGGCCCGGGCGTCGCTGCGCCTGGCCGTCGTGCCGGGACTGACCCCGTTGGAGCGGTACGCATGGGTGGCCGACGCCCTCGCGGCGCTGCCCGGTTCCGGCATCATCTACGTGCTGACGGTGGCGGAGTCGGAGCGGGTGGCGAGCTTCCTGAGCAGCCGCGGCCATGACGTCGCCGCGTACTCCGGCCGGACCGACAATCGGCACGAGCTCGAGGACCGGCTGCGCGACAACAAGATCAAGGCGTTGGTGGCGACCTCGGCCTTGGGCATGGGCTACGACAAGCCCGACCTGGCGTTCTGCCTGCACCTCGGTTCGCCGGCGTCGCCGGTGGCCTACTACCAGCAGGTCGGCCGGGCCGGGCGGGCGCTGGACGAGGCGACCGCGGTGCTGGTGCCGAGCGATTTCGACGAGCGGATCTGGGACTACTTCGCGACGGCGGGCATCCCGGTGGAAGAGCAGGTGGAGCGGATCCTCGACGTGCTGACCGGTGAGCCCCAGTCGCTGCCGGCCCTGGAGACGGCGACGGGTATCCGCCGGGGCCGGCTGGAGACGGTGCTGAAGATCCTCGCGGTGGACGACGCGGTGGTCCGAGATGGGTCGGGCTGGATCTCGACCGGCCGCGGCTGGTACTTCGACGAGGCGAAATGGGCGGCGCTCCGCAAGGTGCGGGCGGCCGAAGCCGATCTGATGCGCCGGTACGCACACGGCGACGGCTGCCTGATGCAGTTCCTGCAGCAGGCGCTGGACGATCCCGACCCGACGCCGTGCGGTCGTTGCTCGGTCTGCGACGGTCAGCTGCCAGCGCCCGGGGTCCGGCCGGCCGCGGCCACGGTGGAGGCGGCGCAACGCTGGTTCCGCGGCCAGGACACGGTGGTGGAACCCCGCAAGATGTGGGTCAGTGGGCTGCCCGGCAAGAGGGGCAGAATCGACTTCCTGGCCGACGGCCGGGCGATGGCGTACGCCGACGACCCGGCCTGGTCGAGTGTGCTGGCCGAGCTGTGGCGGCGGGACGCTCCGGCGCCGACGGAGGTGCTCGATGCCGTGGTCGAGGTGCTGACGCGTTGGTCCAGGACGTGGCAGCGGCCGACCGCGGTGGTGCCGATGCCGTCGCGTCGCTATCCGGTGCTGGTGTCGTCGGTGGCTGAGCACATCGCGACGGTCGGCCGGCTGCCCCTGGTCGAGGCGCTGACGGTGTCGGGGCCACCGCCGACGGAGGATGCGGCCTCCAGCGTCCGGGCGAAGGACCTGCTAGCTCGAACCTCTCTGGTGCCGGGCGTGACACTGCAGGGTTCGGTGCTGCTGGTGGACGACCGGATCCGAACGCGGTGGACCGCGACGGTGGCCGGCTCGCTGCT
This sequence comes from Microlunatus sp., assembly GCA_030452945.1. Lineage (GTDB taxonomy): Bacteria > Actinomycetota > Actinomycetes > Propionibacteriales > Propionibacteriaceae > Microlunatus. The sequence continues at coordinate 7,515 of JAKDLH010000053.1, forward strand.
GGCCGAGACGGGGGCGGAGGTGGTAATGCCGTTGGTGGTGCACCAGCTGCCGTGACTGCGTCGGGCACTCAGCATCGACGAACTCTCGGCGCCACGCTGGCGAAGATCCCGTTCTCGTTGCGAGGGCAGACGTCGAGGCGGAAAGGCTGCGCTCGGACCTGCCACTCTCGTCAGCCGACCCAGGAGTGAAGACTCTGACCACGTCTGCCAGGTTGGACGCCATGACTGATCGCCCGCCCGTCTCCTGTTGGCTCACCGACATGGACGGCGTGCTGGTCCGCGAGGAGCACGCCATTGCCGGCGCAGCCGAGTTCATCTCGGCCCTCGATCACCACGAGCGTCGCTTCCTGGTGCTCACCAACAACTCCATCTACACCGCCCGCGACCTACGGTTCCGGCTGCTCGCCAGCGGCATCGCGGTGCCAGAGGAAGCCATCTGGACCTCAGCGCTGGCCACCGCGCAGTTCCTGGCCGACCAAGTCCGGGGCGGTTCGGCGTACGTGATCGGCGAGGCCGGCCTGACCTCCGCGCTGCACAACCTCGGATTCATCTTGACCGACTCCGATCCGGACTACGTGGTGCTCGGCGAGACCCGCACCTATTCCTTTGAGGCGATCACCAGAGCCATTCGGCTGGTCGAGAAGGGGGCGCGGTTCGTCGCCACCAATCCCGACGTCACCGGACCGTCGCCGGAGGGATCGCTGCCGGCCACCGGTGCGGTGGCGGCCTTGATCTCACGCGCCACCGGCGTGCAGCCCTACTACGTCGGCAAGCCCAACCCGTTGATGATGCGCTCAGCTTTGAACCGGATCGACGCCCATTCCGAGTCGACGGTGATGGTGGGCGATCGGATGGACACCGACGTGATTGCAGGCATCGAGGCGGGACTGCGGACGATCTTGGTGCTGACGGGCTCGACCACGGAGGCCCAGGTGACCGCATTCCCGTACCGTCCGACCAGGGTCGTCGAATCGATTGCCGACGTCGTGCCGTTGGTCAGCGAGTACGCGCCGCGCGAGGACCAGGAGATGTCGGCCGACTGACCGGCTCCAAACCTCAGCGGGTCGGCTGTTAGTAGTCTGTCGCCCCCAATGTCCCGGGTTTCGCGACGCCCAGGCACGCACCTCGCTGCGTTCTCCTCGGTCAAGATACGACCCGGTATCCCTCCCTCGTCGGCCTGGCGATGCACGCACCTGGACCCCGCCAAACCTCGAGAATTGGAGGCGACAGACTACTAGGCGTCGGCACTGACGATCGCCCGGGATCGACGGGGCATCAGCGCAGCACCGACGAGCATGATCAGCGCGACCAGAGCCGCGGCGACGAACACCAGATGCAGCGCGTCGTACAACTGCGTCGGCGCCACCCCGTCGACACCGCCGCCGGTGTTCCCGCCCGATCCTGCGCCACCAGTCAGGGCGGAATTCGCGATGGCCCCGAACACCGCGATACCGACCGCCGAACCCATCGAGCGGGCGAACATGTTGGTACCCGTCACCACGCCGCGCACCTGCCACTCCGCCGATGACTGAGCCGCGATCAGTGTCGGGCTGGCGATCCACCCCAGGCCCAATCCGACGACGAAGCAGGTCGCCGCGACTTGCCAGACTGAGCTGTCCACGGCAAGGGTGGACAGCAGCCCGGCGCCGATCAGGGCTACCGCCGCGCCGATCAGGGCGGTCGACCGGAAGCCGATCCGCAGGTAGATGCGTCCGGCGGTGGAGGCGGCGATGGGCCAGCCGACGGTCAGGGCGGCCACGGCGAAGCCGCCGACCAGAGCATTGTGGCCGAGCACCCCCTGGACGTAGAGCGGTACGTAGGAGGTCAGCCCGACGAGCATGGCGCCCACGGCCAGGCTCACCAGGTTGGTCGAGTTGAGCAGTCTCGCGCGGAACACCCAGCCGGGGATGATCGGCTCTGCTGCCCGGCGTTCGGCGAACGCGAAACCGACCAGCAGCACGAACGCCCCGCCCAGCACGGCGACACTGGGCCAGGAGACCCACGGCCACAGCACGCCGCCTTCGAGCAGGCCGAGGATGAGCAAAGACGCCCCGACGGTCAGCAGCAGGGCACCCGTGACGTCGATCCGGTGGCGTACACGTTCGACGTCCTCGTGGAAACGGCGGATCAAAGTCCACCCGGCAATCAGGGCCAGCGGGATGTTGACAAAGAAGATCCAGCGCCAGTCGAGCAGCTCTACGAAGACGCCGCCGAGGGTGGGACCGACCACCGCCGAGATCGCCCACACACTCGCCATGTAGCCCTGGACGGTGGCTCGCTCCGCGATCGTGTAGAGATCACCGACGATGGTCAGCGAGGTCGGCAGGATGGCTCCGGCGCCGAGACCTTGCAGACCGCGGAACACGATCAGGGTGGGCATGCTCCAGGCGAAACCGCACAGGATCGAACCCAGCAGGAACGTGCCGACGCCGATCAGCATGATCGGCTTGCGACCGTACTGATCGGAGAACTTGGCGTAGATCGGCACCGAGACGGCTTGGGCGAGGAGGAAGATCGAGAACAACCACGGGAACTGGTGGAAGCCGCCGAGATCGTCGACGATCGCGGGGACCGCGGTGGCCAGGATGGTCGAATCGATCGCCACCAGGCCGACACTGAGCATCATCGCCAGCAGGATCGGACCGCGAGTCGAACGCAGACCCACCTCGGCCCGGCTCACCTGCTGCTGCACCATGATGATTCGCAACGACCGAGCAGATGGATGCATTCCCGGCCTATGCGCTCCGGCTTCCCGTCGTCCCACTCCGCGGGTTTGAACCCCGTGGAGTGAAAGTGGACGGCGGCCGGAACCGGCCTGCTCTGTCCCGGGAAGGCGGTGCCCTCAGAAGGTTGGGCGAGTGTGCCAGATCCGGTCGCTGTACTCCCGCATGGAGCGGTCTGAGGAGAAGAACCCGCAGCGGGCGATGTTGAGGATCGCCGATTTCGTCCACGCCTCCGGGTCGGCGTACGCCACCTCCACCCCATCCTGGGCCTCGATGTAGGCGGCGTAGTCGGCCAGCGTCATGAACCGGTCCTCGTAGAGGAGGTTGCCGACTACCGGCGCGAACGCGTCCCGATCGCCATCGGAGAACTCCCCGCGTGCGATCAGCTCGATGGCCCTTTTCAGCCGGTCGTCGGATTCGTAGTAGGCGCTCGGCTCGTACCCCTGGGTGCGCAACTCCTCGACCTCCGGCTCCCGGAGGCCGAACAGGAAGAAGTTGTCGTCCCCGACCAGCTGGCGGATCTCGATGTTCGCCCCGTCGTCGGTGCCGATGGTGAGGGCGCCGTTCAAGGCGAACTTCATGTTGCCTGTTCCCGACGCCTCCTTGCCAGCCAGAGAGATCTGCTCGGAAAGGTCGGCCGCTGGGATCAACTTCTCGGCCAAGGTGACGTTGTAGTTGGGCGGGAAGAGGACCTTCAACCGGCCCTCGACCCGGGGATCGGTGTTGACCACCGAGCCCACGCCGTTGATCAAGTGGATGATCTCTTTGGCGATCTTGTATCCGGGTGCGGCCTTGGCGCCGAAGATGAAGGTCCGCGGGGTGACGTCGGCGGCCGCGACCTCGCCGGAGATGATCCGCTCGTACTGCGTGATGATGTGCAGCACCTTCAAAGTCTGTCGCTTGTACTCGTGCAACCGTTTGACCATCACGTCGAGCAGATGGTCGTCTTGCACGGTCAGACCGTCTCGTTCGACCAGCACCCGGTTGAGCCGCCGCTTGTTGTGGGTCTTGACTTCTCGAAACCTCGCTCGGAACGCGGCGTCGTCGGCGTACGGCTCCAGCTCACGCAGCCGGTCGAGGTCGGTCAGCCAGCCGTCCCCGAGCGCGTCGGTGATCAGCTCCGACAGGGCCGGGTTGGCCAGCCGGATGAACCGACGCGGCGTGATCCCGTTGGTGACGTTGGTGAACTTGCCGGGAAAGAACTCGTCGAAGTCCGGCAGCACATTGTCGCGCAACAGCTGGGAGTGCAGCTCGGCCACCCCGTTGACCTTTGACCCGGCGACGGTGGCGAGGTGAGCCATCCGGACGGCCCGTTCGGGGTGCTCGGCGATGATCGACATCCGGCTGATCCGCAACTGGTCACCGCCGAACCGCTCATTGACCTGGATGAGGAACTCCTCGTTGATCCGGAAGATGATTTCCAGGTGCCGCGGCAGCAGCCGGCCCAGCAGATCGACCGACCACACCTCCAGCGCCTCCGGCAGCAGGGTGTGGCAGGTGTAGGCGAAGGACTCCCTCGTGATGGCCCAGGCCTTGTCCCAGTCCATCTTCTTCTCGTCGACCAGCACCCGCATCAGCTCCGGCACCGCGATCACCGGGTGAGTGTCGTTGAGCTGGAAGATGACCCGATCCGGCAGCGTGGTCAGGTCGAACCGGGGACCCAGCACCGAGTCGATCAGGTCGTGGATCGACGCCGCGACAAAGAAGTACTGCTGCTGCAGCCGCAGTTCCTTGCCCTGCGGCGTGGAGTCCTCGGGGTAGAGCACCTTGGAGATGTTCTCCGCGAACGTCTGGGAGCGCACCGCCTCTTCGTAGTCTCCGGAGTTGAAGATCCGCAGGTCGAAGGCGTCAGTCGCCTCCGAGGACCACAGCCGCAGGGTGTTCACCCGGCCGTTCCGGTAGCCAGGGACCATGTAGTTGTAGGGCACAGCCTTGACGCTCCAGGAGGGTACCCAGCGAGTCCGGGTCGTGCCTTCGTCGTCGTAATCCTCGGTGTGTCCGCCGAAGGAGACGATCTGGGCGGACTCGGGGTGCGGAAACTCCCAGGGGGACCCGAGAGCCAGCCACGAGTCGGGCTGCTCGACTTGGCGGCCGTCGACGAAGGTCTGCCGGAAGATGCCGTACTCGTAGCGGATCCCATAGCCCACGCAGGGAACGCTCATGGTGGCCAGCGAGTCGATGAAGCAGGCGGCGAGCCGACCGAGGCCGCCGTTGCCGAGACCGGGCTCGACCTCCTGGGCACGCAGCGTGGCCAGGTCGATTCCGCAGGCGGCCAGGCCCTCCTCGACGGTCTTGGTCAAGTCCGTGGCTAGCAGCGCGTTGGAGAGTTGGCGACCCAGCAGGTACTCCGCGGACAGATACGCCACGCCTTTGGCCTGGGTCTCGAATTGGAATCGCAGCGTCTCCAGCCAGCGGGCCATCAGGTAGTGGAGCACGGTACGCGCCAGGGCGAGGTACTGATCGTTGACCGACGACAGCCTCAGCAGCACCCCTTGGCCGAAGTTGAGTTCGCGGAGGAACTCGCGGACGAAACCGTCGACGGTGCTGGCTGGGGATCCGACCGGGTCCAGCGCGAACGGATGGGTCGGCTTTCGCCGTACCGGCCGGGTCGGGTGGGGTGGCCGCTTGCCCTCCTGGGCGAGGGCTTCTCCAGAGCTATCGTCAGCAGGAAAGTCGTCAGTCGTCTCGGGAATCTGCTCGGGCACGTGCACACCGTAGTCGGGGTGAGGCTGGCGTGTTCACACCCGGTAGTTCTTCGCCCGTCCAGTCCGTCCCGACCCGTGAGCGGCGATCAAGGCCGCAGAAGGCTCGAGAAGTGTTTGCACTCGCCATGTCAGAGTGCTAAACATGGCATTAGCACTCTCACAGTGAGAGTGCCACCTCACCAAGCGGTGAGCCCGGAGCGTGAGCGACGGGCGTCCGTCGCGGGCATCGCTCGGAGAGACTCAACCTATCCAAGCCAACGTGCGGGGCAGACACCTCGTACGCGGGAGGACACGCGGAGAACATGCCGAAACTCATTCAGTTCAACACCGAGGCACGCCGCGGCCTCGAGCGAGGGATGAACGTCCTCGCCGACGCCGTGAAGGTGACGCTGGGCCCGAAGGGTCGCAACGTCGTGCTGGAGAAGAAGTGGGGTGCGCCGACCATCACCAACGATGGGGTGAGCATCGCCAAGGAGATCGACCTCGAGGACCCGTACGAGAAGATCGGGGCCGAGCTGGTGAAGGAGGTCGCCAAGAAGACCGACGACGTCGCGGGCGACGGGACCACCACGGCCACCGTGCTGGCTCAGGCAATGGTGCGCGAGGGTCTGCGGAACGTGACCGCGGGCGCCAACCCGATGAGCCTCAAGCGAGGCATCGAGGCGGCCGTGGCCGCGCTGGTGGAGCAGCTGGCCTCGACGGCCAAGGACGTGGAGACCAAGGAGCAGATCGCTGCCACCGCCTCCATCTCCGCTGGTGACGCCTCGGTCGGCGAGATCATCGCCGAGGCCATGGACAAGGTCGGCAAGGAAGGTGTCATCACCGTCGACGAGTCCAACACCTTCGGGCTGGAGCTGGAGCTCACGGAGGGGATGCGGTTCGACAAGGGCTACATCTCCCCGTACTTCGTCACCGACACCGAGCGGATGGAGACGGTGCTCGACGATCCCTACATCCTGATCGTCAACTCCAAGGTCTCCGCGTTGAAGGACCTGCTGCCGATCCTGGAGAAGGTCATTCAGGCGGGCAAGCCGCTCGTGGTCATCGCCGAGGACGTCGACGGCGAGGCCCTGGCCGCGCTGATCGTCAACAAGATCCGGGGCACCTTCAAGTCTGTGGCCGTCAAGGCTCCGGGCTTCGGTGACCGGCGCAAGGCCATGCTCGGCGACATCGCCATCCTCACCGGCGGCCAGGTCATCTCTGAGGAGGTCGGCCTCAAGCTCGACGGCGTCGAGCTGGAGCTGCTGGGTCAGGCCCGCCAGATCGTGGTGACCAAGGACGAGACCACCATCATCGAGGGTGCGGGCGACTCCGAGGCCATCGCGGGACGGGTCAACCAGATCCGGACCGAGATCGAGAACAGCGACTCCGACTACGACCGCGAGAAGCTGCAGGAGCGGCTGGCCAAGCTGGCCGGCGGCGTCGCGGTGATCAAGGTCGGCGCGGCCACCGAGGTCGAGCTCAAGGAGCGCAAGCACCGGATCGAGGACGCGGTGCGCAACGCCAAGGCGGCCGTGGAGGAGGGCATCGTCGCCGGCGGCGGCGTGTCGCTGCTGCAGGCGGCGCAGGCGGTCAAGGTCGAGCTCAGCGGCGACGAGGCCATCGGTGCTCAGATCGTCTTCACCGCGGTCGAGGCTCCGTTGAAGCAGATCGCGATCAACGCCGGTCTCGAAGGCGGCGTGGTGGCGGAGAAGGTCCGGCACCTGTCGGCCGGCGAGGGTCTGAACGCGATCACCGGCGACTACGTCGATCTGGTGGCGGCTGGGATCATCGATCCGGCCAAGGTCACCCGGTCCGCGCTGCAGAATGCGGCGTCGATCGCGGCCCTGTTCTTGACCACCGAGGCCGTCATCGCCGACAAGCCGGAGAAGGCTGCGCCTGCTCCGGGCGGCGATCCCGGCATGGGCGGCATGGGCGGGATGGACTTCTGAGTCCAGTTCGCTGAATCAGCAACAACCGTGACGAGGGCGGTCCCGTATCGGGACCGCCCTCGTGCGTCCCTGGGCTGACCCGCCGACCACCGATCAGGTTGAGGGTTGTCGCTCGGGTTGCACGGTGTCGCACAGTCTGCAGGTAGAGCCCCCCCCGCTTTCACTGTG
>JAKDLH010000376.1 GCA_030452945.1 Microlunatus sp.
GGTCGGCATCGGTCCCTTCGGCATCGGCAGCTGGGGGCGAACCGCGTCCAAGGCCCGCAGTCGTTGCCTGATGTCGGTGATCTGGTTGGCCTGCAGCGTCGTGGGCAGCTTGCGAATGTGGTCGGCCAGTTTGTCCAACGGCACCTGACCCGATTTGCTGCCCATCACGATGGTGGTGACCTTCACTCCGTACGCGACCCGTTCGTGTTTGCGCACCTCGCTGGCCAGCAAGGACTTGAGCCGACCGGGGTCGCCTTCGCCGATCAACACCAGGCCACCGGGGCCCAGGGTGCGGTGGATCGCGTCCTGTTGCCGGGTGACCGCGATGACCGGCTTGGACACCCACTTCTTGGGCAACATCGCCAGTGCGACCTCGGCGGAGCCGGCCTGGCCGGCGTGCCGCTTGTACGTCGCCCGCTTGGTCCGCCGGATCAGGAACGTCATCCCGGCCAGCATGCCGAGCATCAGACCGAGCACACCCAGGTAGATCGGGTGACCGACGACGAAGCCGATCACGAGCATGACCACGAGCACGCCGACCCACGGCCCGAACACCCACAGCGGTAGCTGCTTGTCGTACTCGTGGGTCAGTTGGTAGGCGCGCTTGATCTGCTTCAGCCGGCCCATGTCGGCCGGGTCGGTACTGGCCTTGCGCCGAGCTTTCTCGGCCTTCTTCGCGGCCTTCAGCGAGGCCTTGGCGTCCTTGGCGGCCTGGTCAGCCATGGCCTGCTCCCTCGTGGTTCATCTAGTGGTACTTGGTCGTTCCGCTGGGTCGTTCACTCGGATCACCCGGTGTCGAGATCAGCCCACAGCGGCCGACGGTACGAGGTCGTCGCGAGACTCCATCGCCTGGCGATACAGCCGACCGGCACGATACGACGAGCGGACCAACGGGCCGCTCATCACACCCGCGAACCCGATCTCGGTGGCCTCGGTCTGCAGTTCGATGAACTCCTCCGGCTTGACCCAGCGCTCGACCGGATGATGGCGGGGGGAGGGGCGCAGATACTGGGTGATCGTGATGATCTCCGCTCCTGCGTCGTGCAGATCTCGCAGCGCACCCGATACCTCTTCCCGGGTCTCACCCATGCCCAGGATGAGGTTGGACTTGGTCACCAGACCGGCGGACCGCGATGCGCGCAGCACGTCCAACGACCGGTCGTAGCGGAAGCCGGGTCGGATCCGCTTGAAGATTCGCGGCACCGTCTCGACGTTGTGAGCGAACACCTCGGGTCGGGTCTCGAACAGTTGGTTCAGGTATTCGAGGTGGCCGGAGAAGTCCGGCGCCAGCATCTCCACCCCGGTGTCCGGGTTGAGCGCGTGAATGCGGCGAATCGTCTCCGCGTACAGCCAGGCGCCCTCGTCGGGCAGATCGTCGCGGCAGACACCAGTCACGGTGGCATAGCGCAACCCCATCTTTTGCACCGACTCAGCCACCCGTAGCGGCTCGCCGGCATCGAAGTCAGCCGGCTTGCCGGTGTCGATCTGACAGAAGTCACAGCGGCGGGTGCACTGGTCACCACCGATCAGGAACGTCGCCTCCCGGTCCTCCCAGCACTCGAAGATGTTCGGACAACCGGCGGCCTGACAAACTGTGTGCAGGTCCTCGTTCTTCACCAGGTTGCTCAACTCGGTGTACTGCGGACCCATCCGTGCGGTGGTCTTGATCCACGACGGCTTCTTCTCGATGGGCACACTCGCGTTGCGCACCTCGAGCCGAAGCATCTTGCGTCCTTCCGGGGCAATAGTCACCGGCTCAGCCTACTCGGGCGGGTCAGGCATGCCCTAGACCCTCCGAGCCTGCACCGTCGTCATCAAGTGACGTCACGACGCCGGAAGACCACCCAGGTGACGACGATGATGACGGCTAGCAGCACCGCCCAATAGCCGAGTCCGTGCGCAAGACTGACGGTGCGTTCGACTGAGTTGAAGCCCGAGCCCTCGTCCCCGACCGGCCCTGACCCGGTGGCGACTTGATACGTCGTGCCGTTCGCCAGGATGGCCTCCAGGTTGACCTCGGGGCTCCAGGGCGCCAACTGCTGAGCCCACTGCGAGGAGAACACGATGACGTTGCGGACGAAGACCACGAAGATCCCGGCGAGCAGGACACCGATGCCGGCTCCGGTCGATCCGGTCAGCAACCCGACGCAGTAGCCGACGATCCCGAAGACCACCACCAGCAACGCCCCCCGCCCCGCGGTCGCGACGACACTGTCCAGGCCGGTCAGCGGCTGGCCGTACAACGCGGTGATCACCGCCGAAGCCGCCACCGTGACGACACCGACTCCGACGCCGACGACGGCGCTGAAGCCGGTGACCACGATCAACTTGCTGGCGAACACACGATTGCGGTCCGGCACGAAGGTGAGCCAGTTGGCCAACGCCCCGGTGGTGACCTCGGCTCCGATGAAGGACACCGTCACCACGAAGACAACCATTCCGCCGAGGTAGACGGCGAACGACAGGGCGCTTTTAGCCACATCCTCGTACGAGGACGGAGCCAGACCCCAGTCGCTCGGTTCTGGTCGGGGTGTGGCGCACTCGTCGGCGGTTCCACCATCCTCCAGGCATGAGGTCTCCCACTCCTGGTGGTTGGCCTCCCAGTCCTGGACGTACTCGTCGTATTCCTGCTGGTACTGCGCCGCCTCGGTCGTCGACGGCGGGCTGACCTGTTCGCCGACCGCGAGCTGGAACAAGGCGACCAGAGCCAGCAGCCCGAGCACGGCGATCAACGTCAGGCGTCGACTGAGCAGCCGGCGCATCTCGGCCCGGAGCGCGCGGCTCATCGCGGGACCTCCGGGTCTCTGCGACCTGGCTGCTCGCCGAGTGCGTCGCCGGCAGTCAGCCGCAGGAAGATCTGCTCCAGGTTGGCCTGCACACGGACCAGTTCTGCCGCGTAGAACCCGTGACCGGCCAGGAAACGATTCAGAGCGGCGGCTTCGACCGGGCTGCCGTCCGGGGCGGTGGTGACGGTGAAACTCCCATCGGAGTCCGGGATGAGTCCGAATCCGGCTTCGGCGAGCAGCTGCTGCGCCCCCGCCGCA
>JAKDLH010000377.1 GCA_030452945.1 Microlunatus sp.
GAACCTCGTCTCGTGCTGCCGGGTGGTCATCTGACGTTCTCCCTTCGCAGAGGCAATGGGCTCGTACGGCACAGAGCCGTGGCAAGTGCCGCGATCGAGGCGCCTGCGTTTGAGCCGTAAAGACATCGGTGGCTGAACGGCACCGGCGTACTCGATGCGAAACTCTCCGACCGATGTAGTTCCTTGCCGACCGACGCCTACTTCCTTATATGAAGGATAACCCGCCCCACGACCTCGGAGTCGGGGCACTCCCTGGGTTGGCATCGGTCGGTGATCTCTGACTGGGGCGACCTCAATGAGTAACGCTCAAACGACGAGACAGGCCATGAAGGATTCCCTCGCGGCCCTTCGCCGGCATCTTCTCCGACTGGCCAGCGAGCGAGACGCCGACACGTGACTACGCAGCCCGCTGCCGGCCGACGAACTCTCCCTCACCGCCATCGGGGATTGAGGCCCGGCTAAGGACTGGGCGACTGGGCCGATGCAGCGCGGTGAGATCTGGTTCGCCGGCCCCCCGGCGGAGACCGACCGATCCTGATCCTGGTCGCCGCGACCGGCTGCTGACGCGATCACCGGCCACACCCTGACAGGTCAGTTGGCCCACTCTGCGACGGTGCGGCGGATTTTCGATGCGCCGGACTCGTCGTGATCCCTCGACTTGTCGCTCGACTTTGCGGTTGTCGCTCTACCTGCAGATCGAGCGACAACCTGCAACCCGAGCGACAATATGGGTTGGGGGCTGGGCAGCACGCGTCGGGGACATGCTTGTCGGAATGCCGTAGAGATCCGGGTCGAACTGCGGGAGGTCGGGATGAGTGAGCCGAGACCCTTCGAAGTCCATGAGTCGGGGGCGCTTTTTCATGGGACCAAGGCCGACCTGGCGGTGGGGGATCTGCTGGTGCCCGGGCGCCGTTCGAACTTCGGCGGCGGACGGACAGCCAACCATGTGTACGTGACGGCAACCTTGGACGCCGCGACGTGGGGGGCCGAACTGGCGGTGGGTGAGGGCCGTGGCCGCATCTACGTCGTGGAACCGATGGGCACGCTCGAGGACGATCCCAACGTGACAGACAAGAAGTTCCCCGGCAATCCGACCCGGTCCTACCGCACCCGGGAGCCGGTCAAGGTGGTCGGTGAGCTGATGGATTGGGTCGGGCACTCGCCTGAGCAGCTGCAGGCCATGCGAGACGGCCTCGCCGATCTGGAGCGCCGGGGCCTTGCGGTCATTTACGACTGACCGATCTCGGCCCCATCCGTCGGCGGCTGAGATGCGATGCTGACGTCAAGCAGCACCGGCGCCAGAAGGAGATCGTCGTGGTACGTGTCGTGGAGATCATCGCGGATTTGCGCGTTGCCGACGTCGCATCAGCACGGGAGTTCTACGCCAGCTATCTCGGTTTGAGTACCGAGGAGTTCAACCTGGGTTGGGTGGCCCGGTTCACTTCGCCGGATACCGGGGCCAACGTCCAGGTCCTCACCCGCGACGCGGCCGCAGCCGAGGATCCAGTCATCTCGATCAAGGTCGACGACGTCGACGCTGCGTACCAGGACGCCCAGCGGCGCGGCTACGAGATCGTGCACTCGCTGCGATCGGAGTCCTGGGGAGTGCGCCGCTTCTTCGTCCGCGCGCCTGACGGCAACGTGGTGAACATCGTGCAGCACCACGAGCGAACAGGGCGATGAACCCTCCCATCCACTCCCGCAGGAGCATTCGATGACCGAGACGCTGGGCGGCGCGAGCCGTGTTGGGATGGCGCAGCGGCCTTGGCTGCCGGAGCCGGTTCGCGATCGTGTCGCTGCTGTGGCCGGGCCGGCGGCAGCGCTGTCCGCGGTCGAGGTCCAGGTCGAGGTCGAGCGGCTGGTCCAAGACAGTCACCGGATCCACGATGTCGAGTGTCTCAACCTGAACCCGGCGACGAACGTGATGAACCCGCGGGCGGAGGCGCTGCTGTCGGCGCGGATCGGTTCGCGGGCGTCGCTCGGCTACCCGGGGGACAAGTACGAGACCGGACTTGAGGCGATCGAGCAGATCGAGATACTCGCCGCCCAGCTCGCCGCTCGCGTGTTCCACGCTTCGTACGCGGAGGTCCGGGTCGGCTCGGGGGCGTTGGCCAACCTGTACGCGTTCATGGCGACCTGCCGTCCCGGTGACCAGATCATCGCGCCGCCCGCGGAGATCGGCGGGCACGTCACCCACCACGCAGAGGGAGCGGCCGGGCTCTACGGGTTGCGGACCGTGGCGGCACCGGTGCGCGCCGACGGGTACACCGTGGACGTCGACACCCTCGCCGGCCAGGCGCGAGCGCTGGGGCCGCGGCTCATCACGATCGGCGGCAGCCTGAACCTGTATCCGCACCCGGTCGCAGCCATCCGCGAGGTCGCTGACGAGGTCGGCGCCTACCTTCTGTTCGACGCCGCCCACCAGTGCGGCATGATCGCCGGCGGCGCCTGGCCCAACCCGCTCGATCAGGGTGCCCACCTGATGACGCTTAGCACCTACAAGAGCCTCGGCGGCCCGCCTGGGGGGCTCATCCTCACCAATGAGGCTGAGCTGGCCCAGCGCATCGAGGCCATCGCCTACCCCGGTCTGACGGCCAACTTCGACGCGGGCAAGACCGCCGCACTCGCCCTCACCCTCGCTGACTGGCAGCAAGCCGGTCCCGCGTACGCGGCCGCCATGGTCTCGACGGCGCAAGCCCTGGCCGCCGCATTGGTCGAGCGCGACGTGCCCGTGTTCGCCGCCGAACGGGGCGCCACCGCCTCACACCAGTTCGCCGTCCTCGCCGCCCGGTACGGCGGCGGCCAAGCAGCGGCCCGCAGGCTCCGGGAAGTGAACCTGCTCGCCTGCGGCATCGGCCTGCCCGTCGCCCCTGTCACCGGCGACACGAACGGTCTGCGGCTCGGCACCCCCGAGGTGGCCCGGCTCGGTATGACCGCATCCGACATGCCCGTCCTGGCCCGGTTCATCGCCAGTGGCCTTGACTCCGCAGCCGATCGTGCGGCCACCGCCCGCCAGGTCACCGAGTGGCGCTCGGTTTTCACCG
>JAKDLH010000378.1 GCA_030452945.1 Microlunatus sp.
CGCCGGGGGGGGGGTGGGGGTGTGCCGCTCTTACGCCCCCCCGACCCAAAACCACGAACCCGAGCGACTTCGGCTTCCACGGTGGCTCCGGCTTACAGCTCGGCCCGGTTACAGCTCGGCCCGGCGCCGCAGTGCCTGCGCATCCAGGATCTCGATGGTCCGGCCGTTGACGCTGATCAGACCGCGGGCCACCAGACCCTGCAGCACGCGGTTCACCGCGGGCCGGGAAGCGCCGACCATCTGGGCCAGTTCGGTCTGGGTGAGGTGCAGGTCGACGGCGAGTCGCCGGGCCGGCTCGGCGGACTGCCACTCGGCGTTTTGGACCAGCAGCTTCGCGATCCGGCCGCCCAGATCCAGGAACACGAGGTCGGAGGCCTGCTCGGTCAATCGACGCACCATGCCTCCCAGCGTTCGCAGCAGCGCATCGAGCAGGGCCGGACTGTGTTGCATCGCGGTGATCAACGCCGCGCGGTTGACCACCAGGGCCGTCGTCGGGCGGACCGCGACCGCCGACGCGGATCGAGGGCCGTGGTCGATCACCGACAGCTCGCCGAGCACCTCGCCGGCTCCGAGGGTGGCCAACACCATCTCGTCGCCGCGCTCCGACGCGACCGTGATCTTGACCAGGCCATCGACCAGTACCGCCAGATGATCGCCGGGATCGCCCTGGTACCACAGGAAAGCCTCACGTCGGTACGTCCGCGCCACGCACACCGCTGCGAGTTCGCCGAGCGCGGTGGGATCCAGGGAACCGAACACCCGCGTCTGTCGCAGGGCGGTCAGCACCTCGTCTCTGGTCATCGGTCCCCCGACCGGCGCTGAGCAAACGCGATCACCACGCTCGCCCGTACGGTTGCCATCGCGCCATCATGGCATCTGGCGCGCCGCGAACGGTGAGCATCTGGCGCGCCGCTCGCACAAGGCGGTGGCAGGGAAAGGCTCCCTTGCCAAAACCAGCAGACCGCGCTGTCGACTCACTTCGACAGGTCAGGCTCCGCTGGCTCCCGCCGCAAGAAGTACGCGCCGAGCGACCCGGCCAAGGTGGCGAACACCACCACGGAGAAGATCGCCAGGACTACCTCCAGAATCTGGGAGAACGCGTCCGGTTGCCCGAGCGGCTCTCCGGTGATGGTGGCCAGCGCGGCGGCGTGAAGTGCCTCGCCGTACGACGGGTAGTCGGCGAACTGGTAGAGCAGCAGGCTGGCGCTGAGCACCGTGATGGCTGACACGACCGCCAGCCAGCCGACGCGGCTGCCGAGGAGACCGCGGGCCGACCGGGACGTCCGGACCGCCGAGGACAGCACGCGTCCCGTGCGGAGCAGCCGCAGGACCCAGAACAGTCTCAGGATGCGCAGAAACGGCAGCACTAGAAACAGGATTTGCCACCAGTTCCTCTTCAGGAAGCGGATGGTGCTGGGCGCCACCAGCATCCGGGCGACGAACTCCAAAACGAAGACCGCCCACAGCAACCAGCCGATGACAGTGAGCAGCACGCTGACCGCGCTTCCGTTCTGCGCGAACTGCTCACCGATGACCACGAGGAGGAACAGCAGACCGAGCGCGCTCATCACCGGTGTCAGCCGGTCGAGCAGTTCTTCGGCCCACACCTCGCGCCCGGCGTCCGAGGACGGCAAAATCGAGGCCACGCGTCACTTCTACCCGATCGAGGACCGAGCACGCGATGCTCGCACTGGTTGATGGCCAGATCTCATCGACTGGTGGCGGCCAGAATCGACGCGCCAGCGCTGGCCAGTGGTGGCCGGGTGCAACCGCGCGGTTCGGTTAGCGCGCGGCGGCGATCAGCCCAAGTCCGGAACCGACTAGGCCGACCGTGAGACTCGCTGCTCCGACGTAGATCATGATGCGCCACCGGTTCGGCCGGTCAGGGTCGCGTCCGATCACGGAGAGGAAGAAGCCCGCCGGCATCAGAATCGCTGCGATCAAAACCAGGTCACCGAGCGCGACGCTCCAAGCGGGGACGGCGGGCTCAGCCAGCAGCAGCCGGACGACCAGGCCGAGGATGACCAGGATGCCGGCGTGGCCGTGACCGGCGCGGAAGAAGCTCTTTTGCAGGTCATTGGTTGGCACCGAGCCGGTACTGACCCTGACCAAGAAGGTGCCGCCGTAGGCGATGGTGACCACGATGAGAAGGATGATTCCGGTCGAGAGCATGGTCGAATCGGACATCAGCGGGTTCCCCTTCCGATCAGGCGCCAATGACGCACGGGGCATAGCACCGTTCGGGGTGAGGAACACCACTCCGCCCGCAGCGCCTGCACCCTGGTCCCGATCATCAGGCCTCACTTCGCTCGGGCGATTGGTAGAGCATCCCGGCGGCGCGGCGGGTGATGGCCGACAGATCGCCCCCGGCGATCAGCGGGCGGAGTTTGGCGGCTTCGAGATTGCCGGTCAGAGCCAACGTCGCGATGCCGTGCACCAAGGCCCAAGCGGCGAGTACGGCCGCGGCAGCGTCCTCCACGGGCCCGATGGGCAGCCGGTCGACGCCCGTCCGTAGCTCCGCGAACGTCGACGCTCGGGCTGCGTGGAGTTCTGCGTCATCACCCAGCGGACCTGGTGTGAACATCACCTGGAAATGAGCGGGATGCTCGATGGCGAACTCCACGTAGATCACACCAGACTCGACGAATCCTTCCCCGGACTCGCGGACGCGGATCAGCCGTTCGGCCAGGAGCTGGAACCCCTGGGTGGCGACCGCTCGGAGAACCCCCTCGCGGCTGCCGAAATGGTGTCGAGGCGCGGTATGGCTGACGCCGAGGTCAGCGGCCAGCGACCGCAGGCTCAAGGCCTGCACCCCGTCGCGCTCGATGACTTCGACCGCACGTTCAAGCACCGCTTCCCGGAGACTCCCGTGGTGGTAAGTGTCGTTCACGATCACGAACTTACCATTGACAAGTTGCCACTGTAAAGTGCCTGATTCGGTGGCCATGTCCTGGGGACTCGCGACTGCGCGCCGGACCGACTTTTCCCCGGTCCAACTCTGTGGCGAGGTGACTGGGGACTCAGGCGGGG
>JAKDLH010000379.1 GCA_030452945.1 Microlunatus sp.
GATCGGTGTCATCGTGTTCGTCTCGGTTCCCACCTTTGTGCCGCTGTTGATGCTCGGGCCGTTGGCGGAGGCACTGCCGTGAGCGGCGTGCCGATCACCAGCCCTGCGGTGGCACCCGGTCGACGCCCCACGCTGTGGCGGCGCTCCGGATCACTGCTGGCGGCGGCGGTGCGCAAACTCGACCCCCGGACGCAGTGGCGCAATCCGGTGCTATTCCTGGTGTGGTGTGGAGCCGTGCTCACCACGCTCCTCGCGATCATCGAGCCGTTCACCGGCGGGCCCGCGCCCTCGGGCGGCACGACGCTCCCGGCAGGCTTCACCACCGCGATCGCCGCCTGTCTGTGGCTGACACTGCTGGCCGCGAACCTGGCCGAAGCGCTCGCCGAAGGCCGCGGCCGGACCGAAACCACCTCACTGCGGCTCATGCGTCAGAACACCACGGCCCACCGCATCCACCACTACGACGCCCGCACGGACGCCGCCGCGCAGCACACGAGCATCCGCGACGTGAACTCATCGCGGCTGGAGCCCGGCGATGTGGTCATCCTGACCGCGGGCGACACGATTCCCGCCGACGGTGAGGTCATCTGGGGGATCGCCTCGGTCGACGAGTCGGCCATCACCGGGGAGTCGGCACCGGTCATCCGCGAGTCCGGAGGCGACCGCAGCGCGGTCACCGGCGGTACCCGGGTGCTCTCGGACCGGATCATCGTGCGCATCACCGCACGCACCGGCGAGACCGCAGTGGACAAAATGATCGACCTGGCCGAAGGCGCCCGCCGACAGAAGGCCCCCACCGAACTAGCCCTGTCCGCGCTGCTGGTCTCCTTCTCACTGTCCTTCGTCCTCATTGCGGCGACCGTAAACGCCATCGCCACACCGGTCGCCAGTCCGGTCTCGGTGCCCGTACTGGTGGCGCTGGTGACCTGCCTGATCCCCACCGAAATCGCCGCCCTGCTCTCGGTCACTGGCATCGCCGGCATATACCGCCTCGTGCAGCACAACGTGCTCCTCAACTCCAGCCATGCCCTGGAGACCTCCGGCGACATCACCACGGTGCTGTTGGACAAGACCGGCACGATCACCGAAGGCGACCGCCGCGCCACCCGATTCGTCCCTGTCGCGGGGACGAGCACCGCCGAACTCATCGATGCCGCGGTGTTGGCCTCGCTGGACGACCCGACCCCCGAAGGCACCTCCACGATCGACCTGGCCCGCCAGCAGGGCCACTGCGCCGGCGACACCGACAATGCCGTTGACGCTGATGACATGGGCCGGGCCGGTCTGGGCGAGAGTGTATCGTTCAGCGCCCAGACCCGGATGTCTGGACGTGACCTGGTCGATGGCACGCTTGTCCGCAAGGGTGCGGAGTCGGCCGTGCTGGGCTGGCTCAAAAGGGCTGGCTTCCAGCAGACACGCCATGTGGTCGACCAGTTGCGCGCGCAGACCGTCGCCATCGCCAAGTCCGGCGGCACACCATTGGTGGTGGCGATCAAGCCGGCCGACGGGCCCGGCCGGGTGCTCGGGGTCATCCATCTCAAGGACGTGGTCAAGGCGGGCCTGCCTTCCCGAATCGCTCAGTTGCGTGCCCTGGGTATCCGGACCGTGATGGTCACCGGCGACAATCCACTGACGGCCGCGGCGATCGCGGCCGAGGTCGGTGTCGATGACTACGTCGGCGATGCGACTCCCCAGGACAAGCTCGAGTTCATCCAGCGGGAGCAGGCTGCCGGGCACTTCGTGGCGATGAGCGGCGACGGCACCAACGACGCCCCCGCCCTGGCCCAGGCCGATGTAGGGGTGGCGATGAACACGTCGACATCGGCGGCCAAAGAGGCGGCGAACATGATCGTCCTGGACGACGACCCGACCAGGCTGGTGGAGATCATCGAGATCGGCAGCAGGCAGATGGCGACCCGAGGCGCGCTGACCACGTTCAACATCGCCAACGACCTGGTCCGGTATGTCGCCCTGTTCCCGGCGTTGTTCGTGGGCGTGTTTCCCGGCCTGGAGCGGTTGAACATCCTGGGTTTGCACTCGCCGGCCTCGGCGATCTTGTCCACGGTCATCTTCGGCATCCTGGTCATCGCCGTGCTGATCCCGCTCGCGCTAGCCGGTGTGCCCTACCGGATGACGAACCTGGGCAGGGCGCTGAACCGCAACCTGCTGTACTACGGGATCGGCGGCATCGTGGTGCCCGTTGTCGCGATCAAACTCATCGACCTACTCGTCACGCTCATTCCGGGCTACTGAAAGGGGGAACGGTCGCCATGAACCTGCTTGTTCGCGGCTCGGGCCGCACCATCTGGACCGCGATACGCGTGATGATGATCCTCACGCTGGTGCTCGGCGTGGTCTACCCACTCACGATCACCGCCATCGGCCAGTTCGTGTTTCCCTCACAAGCGAATGGGTCCATCGTTTCGGCCACCGACGGCAGGCCGGTCGGCTCGGCCCTGATCGGACAGCCATTCACCGGCAACGCCGGCAACCCGCTGCGTGAGTACTTCCAGCCCCGGCCCTCGGCTGCCGGTGACGGCTATGACGCTGCCGCATCGTCTGGGTCGAACCTGGGACCGGAAAACCCCGACTTGATCGCTGCGATCACCCAACGTCGCAGACAGGTCGCCCAGTTCAACGATGTACCGCCCGACCAGGTGCCCGTCGACGCGCTCACTGCCTCCGGCTCCGGCCTGGACCCGCACATCAGTGCCAGCTATGCGTTGCTTCAGGCCGAGCGGGTCGCCACCGCCCGGAACCTGCCCGCCCAACAGGTCCGAGCACTCATCGACGCGCACACTGACC
This sequence comes from Microlunatus sp., assembly GCA_030452945.1. Classification (GTDB taxonomy): domain Bacteria; phylum Actinomycetota; class Actinomycetes; order Propionibacteriales; family Propionibacteriaceae; genus Microlunatus. The sequence continues at coordinate 2,806 of JAKDLH010000379.1, forward strand.
GACGCCTGCTCGGCTACATCGGCGAACCACGGGTCAACGTCTTGGAACTCAACCTAGCCCTCGACGAACTACAACCCTGAGGTCTCGCGGAACGGAAGACACTGTTGCGGGCGGTGGGAGTCCAAAACGATGGTCAGTTCGGCAAACTGACTCTTAGCCTCGATCCACCGATGATCTTGATGTCGTGAGCGTGCCGTAACGATGAGATGCCC
>JAKDLH010000054.1 GCA_030452945.1 Microlunatus sp.
CGATTATCCTTGGGCCGGAGCACCAGCTCGTACGCGTCCCGTCCTGCGACCTTCACCGCACGGTCGGTGCTGACCTCGGTGCTGGAGTCCACGGCGGTGAGGAACCGCTGGGCGGCTTCCTGCGGCGTCTTCGGGGCGTCAGCCGGCATGTCCCTGGTCGACCGTGCCGGCTCCTTAACCACGGCATGGGTGACGGCATTCTCCCGGCTGGACCAGGTCCACACGTCGGTGCCGTTGCGGATGATTGAGCTTTCCGACAGATCCCCCAGCAGGGCGACCTTCGACTTGTCCGGAGCCGCGTACCACACCCGCATGGTGTGGGTCCCAGAGATGAGCGAGGAGAATTCCGAGCTTTGCTGGCTCATCCCCGGCAGGGCCGGGATGCCGAGATCGGCGGACTGCTTGACCGTGCCGGACAACCCGTCGACTTCCCCCTCCTGCAGATCGATCAACAGCTGCTCGGCCGAGCGGGGTGGCAGCGTCTCGTCGGCCGATGCGGTACCAACCACCAGACCCGTCGCCGCCAGGGCCAAGACGACGGCGAGTGGCACGAGCCAGCGCAGGACGGGTCGAGAGCTCATAGGCCCAAGTGTGACGTGGAATGCCGGAAATCGGAGAGGTCGGCGCAATCCTTAGCCGAATCGCGACTCCGGTGCGGAGTGCTCGCTCCGAGCCAGATCCGGATAAACTGGGTCTCAGTCTCGTCACGGTATCCTCGCCGACCCTCGCGCCCTCTTGTGTTGGCGAGACCCGATGTGCAGCATGAGCTAGCCCGAACGTTCGGCTCGACGCCAGCTGGGTGGGCGAGTGGGGAGGTCATCGTGGATGGTTTCCGATCCTCGATCGAGGTGGCACCGCTGCAGTCGAACGGCGCCCTCTACGGATTCCTGCTGATCGGACGATGGCCGCAGGACACGGTCGAGTGGGCCAAGTTCTTGGTGTTGGCCGTACGGATGGCCGCCGTCCCGGGACTGCTGCCGATCAGCACCGTCTTCCGGGTCCGCGAGGAGGTGCCGGAGCAGCCCCAACTCGGCGCCATCGGGCTGGTCGTGGCCGAAGGCTCGTTGGTCGGTGAGCACCCGCTCGAGCCCGGACAGTTCGCCAACCCGCAGCCGCCGGGGCTGGTCGTCCTGCACCCGCCGTCCAGCACGTTCTCCTCCGTGCCGGACTACGCGGTGGCCTCCGGCTGCGTGTTCCTCCCCGGGCTCCCGCATCTCGGCCTGGAGCACCGCGCCGCGTGGGTGGAGGCCGACATCGAGGGCAACGTCACCCAGCTGGTCAACAAGGTCGGGGTGGACCCGCAGGGCAACGTGGACACCGCCGCGCTGGCGCTGCTGCTGGCTGCCTGAGCTACGGTTCGCCCCCTCCGGCGAGCCCGGATGTGGACGAACTCCTGCAACACCTGCACCGTGCTCGTCGCCTCGACGCGCCCATCGGTGACGGCTTCGATGAGCGTCCCCGGCAGGTGCCAGAAACTCCATGGGCTCCTTCGATCACCGGCATTACAGTTCTGGCTATGGGGCACGTGGATCTGAGTGGGGTGTCCTATGCCCTTCCCGACGGGCGTGTGCTGCTGGACGAGATTTCGTTCCGGGTCGGCGAGGGAGCGGTGGCGGCCTTGGTGGGACCGAACGGGGCCGGCAAGACGACTTTGCTGAAGATCGTCGCCGGTGACCTGCCGCCAACCGAGGGCACCATCTCCCGCAGCGGTGGGCTGGGTGTGATGCGGCAGTTCATCGGCAGCATCCGCGACACAACCACGGTGCGTGACCTGCTCTACTCGCTCAGCCCGATCCGACTCCAGCACGCGACGGCTGCCGTCGACGAGTTCGAGTTGCGTCTGATGAGCGACGACACCGAGCCGGTGCAATTGGCGTACGCGCAGGCGTTGGCCGACTACGCCGACGCCGGTGGCTACGTCGCGGAGGTGAGGTTCGATGCCTGCTGCGTGGCCGCCCTCGGGATCGGCTACGAGCGGGCGAAATGGCGAGAATTGTCCACCCTGTCCGGCGGCGAGCAGAAGCGTCTGGCCCTGGAGGCGCTACTCCGCGGACCGGACGAGGTCCTACTGCTGGACGAGCCGGACAACTATCTCGATGTCCCCGGTAAGCGGTGGCTGGAGGAGCGGCTTCGGGCAACGCCGAAAACGGTGCTGCTGGTCAGCCACGACCGGGAGCTGCTGGCCGAGGCGGCCAGCGCGATCGCCTCGCTGGAACTGGGCGCCGCGGGCAACACGCTGTGGGTGCACGGTGGCGGGTTCGCCACGTACGCAGCCGCCCGCGCCGATCGGTTCGCCCGATTCGCCGAGCTGCGCCGACGCTGGGACGAGCAGCACGAGAAGCTGAAGACGCTCGTGCAGACCCTGAAGGTCAAAGCGGCGTACAACGACGGGCTGGCCGGCCGCTACCAGGCCGCCTGCACCCGGCTGGCCAAGTTCACCGAGGCGGGGCCGCCGCAGGAGGTGCCGAGGGAGCAGCAGGTCTCGATGCGGTTGCGGGGCGGGCGCACGGGCAAGCGCGCCGTCGTGGTGTCCGAACTCGAGCTGACCGGGCTGATGAAGTCGTTCGACACCGAGATCTGGTTCGGCGACCGAGTGGCCGTGCTCGGGTCGAACGGGTCCGGGAAGTCGCACTTCCTCCGCTTGCTGGCCGGTGGCGGCAGCGATCCAGACGCCGGACACCGGCCGGTGGAGTCGCTGGACATCGCTCCGGTCGCCCACACCGGGTCGGCGAAGCTGGGGGCACGCGTGCGGCCCGGGTGGTTCGCCCAAACTCACCACCACCCCGAGCTGGCCGGCCGGACGTTGCTAGAGATCCTGCATCGCGGGGACGAGCACCGCGACGGGATGGGACGAGAGGAGGCGGCCAGGCGATTGGACCGCTACGAGCTGGCCCACGCGGCCGAACAGCGGTTTGACCAGCTGTCGGGTGGCCAGCAGGCGAGGATGCAGATCCTATTGCTGGAACTGTCGGGAGCGACCCTGCTGCTGCTCGACGAGCCGACCGACAACCTCGACATCTCCTCGGCCGAGGCGCTGGAACACGGTCTGTCGCTGTTCGAGGGCACGGTCGTCGCTGTCACCCACGATCGGTGGTTCGCCCGCTCGTTCGACCGATTTCTGGTCTTCGGGGCCGACGGGAATGTCTACGAGGCGGATGTCCCGGTCTGGGACGAGGGCCGAGTTCAACGCGTTCGGTGACGGCGCCGGCTCGGCTCAGCGACGGTAGATCGGCACGAATTCGCGGGTACGCGCGCCGGTATAGATCTGCTTTGGGCGCGCGATCTTCTGGTCCTTGTCCTGCACCAGCTCCGACCACTGAGCCAGCCAGCCGGGCGTCCGACCGATGGCGAACAGCACCGTGAACATCTCCGGCGGGAACTCCAGCGCCTCATAGATCAGGCCAGAGTAGAAATCGACGTTGGGATAGAGCTTGCGCTTGACGAAGTACTCGTCTTCAAGCGCGATCTTCTCCAACTCCTGGGCGATCTTGAGCAGCGGGTTGACCCCGGTGACGTCGAAGACGTCGTCACAGGCCTTCTTGATGATGGTCGCCCGCGGGTCGTAGTTCTTGTACACCCGATGGCCGAAGCCCATCAACTTCTCCTTGCCCTCCTTCACCCCGGTGATGAAGTCCGGGATGTTGTCTGGCGACCCGATCCGCCGCAGCATCCGCAGCACCGCCTCGTTGGCCCCACCGTGCAGCGGACCGTAGAGAGCACCGACCCCGGCTGCGATCGCCGAGTACGGGTCGACTTGAGAGGAGCCGACCGAACGGACGGCGTTGGTCGAGCAGTTCTGTTCGTGGTCGGCGTGCAAGATGAGCAGCACCTCGAGCGCCTTCACCAGCCGCGGGTCCGGCTGGTAGGTCGGCTCGCTCATCTTGAACAGCATGGCCAAGAAGTTGGCGGAGTAGGACAACCGATTGTCGGGGTAGACGTACGGCTTTCCTTGCTGATGCCGGTAGACGAACGCGCCGAGCGTGGGCATCTTGGCGATTAGCCGGGTGATCTGGTCCTGGCGCACATTGGGATCTGCGATGTTGGCGGCGTCGGGGTAGAAGGTGGAGAGCGCGCTGACCGAGGCCATCAGCATGCCCATGGGATGCGCGTCGTAGCGGAAGCCCTCGATGAACTGCTTGAGGTTCTCGTGCAGGAAGGTGTGGAAGGTGACTTCGTGCATCCACGAGTCCAGCTCGGCCTGGTTGGGCAACTCGCCGTGCAGCAGCAGATAGGCGACTTCCAGGAAGGAGGACTGTTCGGCCAACTGTTCGATCGGATAGCCGCGGTACTCCAAGACACCGGCGTCGCCATCGATGTAGGTGATCGCGCTGCGGCACGAGGCCGTGTTGACGAAACCTGGGTCGTAGGTCGCGAGCCCCGGGTCGTCCTCGTTGGCGGTGATCTGTTTGAGGTCGGCCGCTCGGATCGTCCCGTCGGAGATCTCGAGCTCGTAGTCGCGCCCGGTTCGGTTGTCGCGGATGCTGAGCGAGTCCGTCATAGCGGTAACCTACGCGGGCCGGAAGTCGTGCTGCTAGTGGGGACCGTATGACCCACGACACACGCGGGCTCGGATGCGGCCACCTTCAGTTGACTGCGCAGGGTCGTCCAGGCTGACCGCGAGGGTCTCCAGGGTGGGATCGTCAGTCGGGCGTTTTGACCCCATCCGTACGGGCGAGTAATCTTGGCCGCTGTTGTGCCCAGCCATGCCCTCGGCCCGGTGTCAATCGGGATCGGGCCGAACGGGATCGGGCGCGCATCAGCTCCAGCACACTCGACGGAAGATGGCCAAACGACCGTGTCTACGTACAGCCCGAAGCCGGGTGACCTCACCCGTGACTGGCACGTCATCGATGCCGACGACATCGTCCTCGGCCGCCTGGCGGTGACCGCGGCGACCCTGTTGCGCGGCAAGCACAAGCCCACGTTCGCCCCCCACCTGGACGGTGGCGACTTCGTGATCGTCGTCAACGCCTCCAAGATCGCCCTGTCCGGCAACAAGCGGACCGACAAGCTCGCCCAGCGGCACTCCGGTCGTCCGGGTGGCCTGAAGTCGGTCAGCTACGGCGAGTTGCTCGACTCCGATCCGCGCCAGGCCGTCGAGCTCGCGGTCTGGGGGATGCTGCCGAAGAACAAGCTGAGTCGAAAGCTGATCAAGAAGCTGAAGGTGTACTCGGGTCCGGAGCACCCGCACACCGCTCAACAGCCGAAGCCGTACGCGATCACTCAGATCGCCCAGTAGACAGATCATCCCGTTGACCCAGCAAGGAATCGCATCAGTGACTGACACCGTTACCGAAACCGTCGAGGACGAGATCGCCGCGCCGTTCACCGAAGGTGAACAAGAGATCGCCTACCGGTCGGAGACCGTCGCCCAGGCCGGGCCGGGCGCGACCGGTCGGCCGGCGGTGGTCTCCCCGGCTGATGCGACCGGGCGCCGCAAGGAGGCCGTCGCGCGGGTCCGCATCGTTCCCGGCAGCGGTCAGTGGACCATCAACGGGCGTGTCCTCGAGGACTACTTCCCCAACAAGGTGCACCAGCAGATCGCGTCCGAGCCGTTCGCGGCCGCCGCGGTTCCCGGGCTCTACGACGTCATCGCGCGCATCCACGGTGGTGGCGTGACCGGCCAGGCCGGTGCGTTGCGTCTCGGGGTGGCTCGCGCCCTCAACGCCGTCGACGCCGAAGCCAGCCGACCCGCCCTGAAGAAGGCGGGCATGCTGACCCGGGACGCCCGGATCAAGGAACGGAAGAAGGCTGGCCTGAAGAAGGCCCGCAAGGCTCCGCAGTACAGCAAGCGCTGATCGCGGCCACGCCCAAGACATGGGTCGACTGTTCGGGACCGACGGTGTGCGTGGTGTCGCCAACGAGGAACTGACTCCCGAGCTCGCGCTTGATCTCGCGCTCGCCGCAGCTCGCGTGCTGTCGGAGTCGGGCGAGTTCACCGGACACAAGCCCAAGGCGGTGGTGGGCCGCGATCCGCGGGCCTCCGGGGAGTTTCTCGAAGCGGCGGTGGTGGCTGGATTGGCCAGCGCGGGGGTGGACGTGGTCCGGCTGGGTGTCCTGCCCACGCCCGGGGTGGCCTACCTGACCGGATTCAGTGACGCCGACTTCGGCGTGATGCTGTCGGCCAGTCACAATCCGATGCCCGACAACGGCATCAAGTTCTTCGCCCGCGGCGGGGCCAAGCTCGACGACACCCTGGAAGACGCTATCGAGGAGCGGCTCGGCGCGCGATGGACTCGTCCGACCGGGGCCGGAGTCGGCCGGGTCACCGACGATCCATCTCTCACCGAGTCCTACGTCGCCCACCTGGTCGGCAGCGTCGACGAGACGGTCCGACTTGACGGGATCACCGTTGTCGTCGACTGTGCCAACGGCGCGGCGTACCGGACCGCTCCGGCGGCGTACGAATCACTGGGTGCGACCGTCATCGGGATGCACGCCGAGCCGGACGGCACCAACATCAACCAAAACGCCGGCTCGACCCACATGGAGGCGTTGCGCTCGAGCGTGCTCCAGCACGGAGCCGACCTCGGTATCGCGCTCGACGGCGACGCGGATCGCTGCCTGGCCGTGGACGCGACCGGCCGTACCGTGGACGGCGACCAGGTGCTGGCCATCTTGGCCCAGACGCTGAAGGAAGCCGAACTGCTGAGTCAGGACACGGTCGTGGCCACCGTGATGAGCAACCTCGGTTTCTTGCGTGCCATGGAGGCATCCGGGATCCGGGTGCTGCAGACCAAAGTCGGCGACCGGTACGTGTTGGAAGCCATGCGGGCCGGGGGTTTCACCCTCGGCGGTGAGCAGTCGGGCCACGTAGTGCTGCTGGAGCACGCGACCACCGGCGACGGCGTGCTGACCGGTCTGCACCTGATGAGCCGGATGGCCAACACGGGTCGCAGCCTGGCGGACCTGGCCTCGGTGATGGCGCGGCTGCCGCAGGTGCTGATGAACGTGCCCGGGGTGGACAAGGGTCGTGCGGATAGCGATGTTGCCCTCACCGCGGCCGTGGACGCGGCGGCGGCCGAGCTGGGCGGCTCCGGCCGAGTGCTGCTCCGACCATCGGGAACCGAGGCGCTGGTGCGGGTGATGGTTGAGGCGGAGACGATCGACCGAGCCGACCAAGTGGCCCGAGAACTGGCGGCGGTCGTCCGGGAGCGCCTGGCGCTGTAGGTGCGCTGATCGAGGAGTCGATGGACGGCCGACCCGATATAGGAATTGTCGCACCGAGGTGGGCGTCGGGGCCGACCACTCGGTAAAGGGGTGGGCCCCGCGACGTTGCTGCGACGAACTGCCCAGTCCCCCGATCGCTCGACAGGCCGCGCCCCCAGCGGATTCAGCCCCCGATCGGTCGATGTGCGGCCCGGCCCCCATCGCGGGACCGCACACCCGACCGTCGTGAATCCTCAGGTGTTGCGCGAGATCGCCCCGCATCGAATCGGTCGGCTGCGCAACGTGTGGCCGGCCTCGGGTGAGCGAACTCGGGAAGGAAGAGTGGGGTCGACCCGGTCTGATACATCCTCGTACTGAACTTTCTGCAACTCGGCAGTCCCACGGTTGGTGCCAGTGGCGTTTGCACCCCTCGGCACTATTCGCACCCTCTGGGCGGGGGTGCTGATGATGCTGGGGGGTGCAGATCCATGGTCATCGGTCGTGACGGGGTCATCGGTCGTGACGGGGTCATCGTTGGCGGGTCCAGGATGTCCGCAGCTGTGGATCGAGCGTGGCTGGGCTTGCAATGGCAGCGAGTGGGTCATGCCGGGCCAAATCGTGACCGTGGCGTTGGTGAGTCCGGGCTACACCTTGCGGATCCGCACCCACTCGACCCGATGGTCAGGACCCTTGCGCAGGATCGTGGTCGCGCGGCCCCGGGTGGGCAGGATGTTGGCGTTCAGGTTCGGGCCGTTGATGGTGTCCCACAACGACTCCGCCTGGGAGATCGCCTCCGCCACACTCAGGTCGGCGAACCGGGTGAAGTAGGAGCGGGGATCGCGGAAGGCGGTCTCTCGCAGTGACAGGAACCGCGTGACGTACCAGCTGCGGACATCACTGGGCTCGGCGTCGACGTACACGGAGAAGTCGAAGAAGTCACTGACCGCCAGCCCGGTCATGCCGTCCGCGCGGGCCCGGGCCGGCTGCAACACGTTGAGCCCCTCGACGATAAGGATGTCGGGCCGGTGCACGGCCACCCGTTCGTCGGGCACGATGTCGTAGACCAAGTGGCTGTAGACCGGCGCCGTCACCTCGTCCAGCCCCGACTTCACGTCCATCACGAACCGGAGCAGCGCGCGGCGATCGTACGATTCGGGGAAGCCCTTGCGGTGCATCAGGCCACGCCGCTCGAGCTCGGCGTTGGGATAGAGGAAACCGTCGGTGGTCACCAGATCGACGCGGGGATGCTCGGACCCGGCGGCGAGGAGCTCGCGGAGAAGCCGGGCCGTCGTCGACTTGCCGACGGCCACCGAGCCTGCCACCCCGACGACGAAGGGGGTCCGGGCCGAGGACAGTCTGAGAAAGCCGTTGGTGGCGGCGTGCAGCTCACCGGTGTAGCGGACGTACCGGCTCAGCAGACCGGTCAGCGGCAGGTAGACCTCGCGAACGTCGGTCAGGCTGGTCGGATCGCTGAGACCCCGAAGTCGATCCAGGGTCGTCGCGCTCAACGTCATCGGAGCGGTCGCGGCCAGCGCGGCCCAATCGGCGCGGCGTCGTTCTACATAGGGCCCTCCCACCTGGACGCTCGCCACCCGGTCACCCTAGTGGTCATCGCCTCCGGAGATGACTTCGAATCTCACCTTCGGCATCAGAGTCCGAGCACGGCGCGGGCGATGAGGAAGTAGACGACCAGCCCACTGGCGTCCACGAACGTGGTGATGAACGGGGCACTGACCACGGCCGGGTCGACCCCGGCTCGCCGGGCCAGCATCGGCGTCAGCGACCCGGCGGTGGTGGCCAAGGTGCACACCACGATCAGAGCCAGGGCGACGACGGTCGCGACCGACGTGCCGACGAACGCGGCCGCGGCGACGAAGGCGACACAGCCCAAGCCGATTCCCAGCAGGAAGCCGGTCAGCACCTCTTTCCCGACGACCCGGCCCAGATCGCGGAAACGCGCGTCGCCGACCGCCATGGCTCGGACCACTGTGGTCGCTGCCTGGGCGCCCGCGTTGCCGCCGGTTCCGATGAGGAAGGGGACGAACAGGGCGAGGGCAACGACCTGGACCAGCGTGTCCTCGAAGTAGTCCAGCACGTTGACGGTGAGCATCGCCGCCACCACGAGGATGAGCAGCCACACGATGCGGCTGCGGACCAGGCCCAGGACGGACGTCGCGAGATAGGGACGGCTCAGCGGCTCGGCGCCACCGGTGCGGGCGAGGTCCTCGCTCTCTTCCTGCTCCAAAACGCGCATCGCGTCGTCCACGGTGAACAGGCCCAGTACCCGATCTTCGCCGTCGACTACCGGGACCGCGACTGCGCCGTGGTCACGCACGACCCGGGCGGCGTCCTCCTGCCCGTCGGTAGCGTGCACCAAGATCGGCTCCCGCATGACGTCGGTGACGGCGGCCATTGGATCGGTCACCAGCAGCCGGCGTAAAGAGACGACTCCGATCATCCGGCGGGTTGGACCGATGACCGGGAGCACGTAGATAGTCTCCGCGTCCGGCTCCTGTTCCCGCACCCGATCCAAGGCAGCACCGACGCTGAGTCCGGCGGGCAGCGAGACCACGTTCGGGGTCATCCGTCGCCCGACCGAATCGGGCGGGTAGCCCAGCAGCGCGGTGGTCTTGGCCCGCTCGTCGGCGTCCAATCCGTCCAGCAGCCGCCGGGCCACGAAGGCGGGCAGCTCGCCGAGCATCCCGACCCGGTCGTCGGGGTCGAGGGCGAGGACAAGCTCGCCGGCTTCTTCTCGAAGCTGGGTGATCAGCTCGCTCTGGAGGGACGGGTCCAGATCCTCGAAAACCTCGACCGCGAGATCCTTCGGCAAGGAGCGGAACGCCACCGCGCGAGTGACGGCGTCCTGTCGTTCCAGCTCGTCTACGACGGCGGGCACGTCGTGCAGGGCGGACAGAGCCATCTGCACGGCGCGTAGGTCGCCCTCGCGGACCAGGGCTGACAGGTCGTGGTCCATTCCTGCCTCCCGATCGCGTGTGAACGGACGTCGCCGTTGCCGAACCGACGCTGAAGGTGCCGGTTGGCCGAGCGCCTGCTGCGACTGGCTGACGTCGCCAAACCGGGCCGTCTGCGCGATCCGACCCGTACAGTGTTCGCCATGTGTGGAATTGTCGGGTACGCGGGCCCTAAGTCGGCGGTGGACCTGGTGGTCGAGGGACTTCGCCGGCTGGAGTACCGGGGCTACGACTCGGCCGGCGTTTCCGTCGTCGCCGACGGTGAGCTGTCGGTCGCCAAGCGGGCCGGCAAGCTGGTCAACCTGGAGAAGGAGCTGGCGGAGACCCCGCTGCCCGTCAGCGGTCTGGCGATCGGTCACACCCGGTGGGCCACGCACGGCGGCCCGACCGATGTCAACGCCCATCCGCACCGGTCGTCGAACGGACGGGTCGCGGTCGTCCACAACGGCATCATCGAGAACTTCGCGGTGCTCCGAGCCGAGCTGGCCGAGGCTGGCATCACCCCGGTCTCGGCGACCGACACCGAGATCGCCGCTCAGCTGCTGGGTCTGGAGGTCGCCAAGGGCGGTGATCTGACGGGGGCGCTGCGGACGGTGTGCAACCGACTGGAGGGCGCGTTCACCCTGGTGGCGGTGGACTGCGAACAACCTGACACCGTGGTCGCCGCCCGCCGCAACTCGCCCCTGGTGGTCGGGCTCGGGGACGGGGAGAATTTCCTGGCCTCCGACGTCGCCGCCTTCATCGGGCACACCCGGGAGGCGGTCGAACTCGGCCAGGACCAAATCGTCACCATCACCGCGACCACGTTCGAAGTCGAGACCTTCACCGGCGAGCCCGCCACCGTCCGCCCGTACCACGTTTCCTGGGATCTCTCGGCCGCCGAGAAGGGCGGATTCGACTGGTTCATGCGCAAAGAGATCTACGAGCAGCCCAAGGCCGTGGCCGACACCCTGCTTGGTCGTCAGGACGAGTCCGGCGCGTTACGCCTGGACGAGCTCCGGATCGCCCCCGAGGAGCTGCGAGCGGTGGACAAGATCGTGGTGATCGCCTGCGGCACCTCGTTCTACGCCGGCATGGTGGCAAAGTACGCGATCGAGCACTGGACGCGGGTGCCGTGTGAGGTCGAGCTGGCCAGCGAGTTCCGCTACCGCGACCCGATCGTCGGGCCGACGACGCTGGTAGTGACGATCTCCCAGTCGGGCGAGACCGCCGACACGTTGATGGCGATCCGACACGCTCGCGAGCAGAAGGCCCGGGTGCTGGCGATCTGCAACACCAACGGTTCCACCATCCCCAGGGAGTCCGACGCGGTGATCTACACCCATGCCGGACCGGAGATCGGAGTCGCCTCCACCAAGGGGTTCTTGACCCAGTTGGTGGCCTGTTACCTGCTTGCGCTCTATCTGGCCCAGGTCCGCGGCACCAAGTTCGGCGACGAGATCGCCTTGCTGATCGAGGAACTGGAGAAGATCCCGGCCGCGATCGAGCGTCAGCTCGCAGACATGGACGGCGTACTCCAGCTGGCCAGCGACTTCGCCGAGTCCCCGTCGGTGCTGTTCCTGGGTCGGCACGTTGGCTACCCGGTGGCGCTGGAGGGCGCGCTGAAGCTCAAGGAGCTCGCCTACATCCACGCCGAGGGGTTCGCCGCGGGAGAGCTGAAGCACGGTCCGATCGCCCTGATCGAAGATCAGCTCCCGGTCTTCGTGGTGATGCCGCCACCCGGCCGGGATCTGGTGCACGAGAAGGTGATCTCCAACATCGCCGAGATCCGGGCCCGGGGCGCGCGGACCATCGTGCTGGCCGAAGAGGACGATCTGGACGCGGTGCGGCACGCCGACGTGGTGATCGCCTTGCCCAAAGTGCCGACGCTGCTGCAGCCCCTGGTCGCGATCGTGCCGCTGCAGGTGTTCGCCTGCGAGCTGGCCACCCGCAAGGGCCACGATGTGGACCAACCGCGCAATCTGGCCAAGTCGGTCACCGTCGAGTGATCGGCCGACCGAGCCGCTGGTCATGATCGTCGGGATCGGTATCGACGTGTGCGACGTGCGCCGCTTCGCCGAGGCGATCGAGCGCAGGCCCAGGATGGTTGAGCGGCTTTTCACCACGGCGGAGGCGCAGCGTTCGGTGGCCTCGCTGGCCGCTCGGTTCGCCGCCAAGGAAGCGCTGGCCAAGGCGCTCGGCGCCCCGGCCGGACTCGCCTGGCATGATGCCGAGGTGCAATCCGACAGCAACGGGAGACCGTCGTTCTTGATCACCGGCACGGTGGACCAGCGTGCTCGTCAGTTGGGGATCACCAGTGTGCACCTGTCCTTGTCTCATGACGCCGGCATCGCCTCGGCGATAGTGGTCTGCGAGTCCTGATGCGGTACGCCTATTCCGTCGACGCCACGCGCGAGCTGGAGCGGGTCGCGATGACCGAGGCCGGCGACGACGCGCTGATGCAACGGGCCGCGCACGGACTCGCCATCTCGGCGGCCGACCTTCTCGCCCGTACCCGCGGCACTGTCTACGGCTCGCGGGTGATGATCGTGGTCGGCCCGGGCAACAACGGCGGCGACGCTCTGTTCGCCGGGCAGCGGCTGGCGCGCCGAGGCTGCGCGGTCAGCGCGATCCGCGGCCTGGGCGAGCCACACCCCGCCGGGCTCGCCGCCCTGAGAACGGCAGGTGGTCGACTCCTTGAGCGGGCGGAGCTCGAGGAAGCGGACCTGACCGGGGTCGACCTGCTCGTCGACGGGGTGCTGGGGATCGGCGGACGCCCCGGGCTGCCCCCCGAGCTCTCCGCGCTGATGGCCGCGGCGCTCGCTCGCCGGCTGCCCATCTTGGCCGTCGACTTGCCGTCGGGGGTGGCGACCGACACCGGACAGGCGCCAACCGGCTCGGTGCGGGCGACCCGTACGGTCACCTTCGGCACCCTCAAGCCCTGCCACCTGCTGGAGCCGGCCGCGAGCCGGGCCGGCCATCTCGAGGTTTTCGACATCGGTCTGGACCCGAGCCATGCCGTAGCCACGCTGGCGGCCTGGGACGTCGTGGACGTCGCCGCCCACTGGCCTGTTCCAGCAGCGACGAGCGACAAGTACGCGCGCGGCGTGGTCGGCATCGACACCGGTTCGCGCGATTATCCGGGGGCGGGTGTGCTGTCCACCTTCGGCGCGGTCTACGGCGGAGCCGGGATGGTGCGCTTTCTCGGAGCGCCGAAGTCGGCGAAGATCATCGGCCGGGAGCTGCCCAACGTGGTGTTCGGTGAGGGTCGCGTGCAGTCGTGGCTGGTGGGGTCGGGCTGGGGTGAGCGCCCCGACGCGGGCGAGACGATCCGGCGGCTGGTGGACTCCGGTCTGCCGCTGGTCATCGACGCCGACGGTCTGCGACATCTCCCGGGCCGGGTGCCCGGCACCGTGTTGCTCACGCCGCACGCCGGTGAGTTGGCTGGGCTGCTGGGCTGCGAGCGAGCCGAGGTGAGCGGCGACCCGGTCACCGCCGTCCGCGCGGCGGCCGACAACACCGGAGCGACCGTGCTACTCAAGGGCGCCAGCCAGCTGGTGGCGACCCCGGGCACAGAAACCGTCGAGGTCGCCGTACCGGGTCCGTCCTGGACCGGGCAAGCCGGCTCCGGCGATACGCTCGGCGGGCTGTGCGCCGCCCTGCTGGCCGCCGGCGTCGGGGCCCGGACCGGGGCCGTGTTGGCGGCTTCCGTGCAGGCGATGACCGCGATCCGGTTTCCGGGCCCGATCCCGCCGCAGGACCTCGCCCGGCACTGTGCGGCCGTCATCGGAGACTTTGGCGGCGGGAAGTCCGGCGCCGCCGACCCCGACGGGACCGGTGGATGAGCGGGCCCGCGTTCGCCAGCGGTCTGATCGATCCCCGGACGGCGTCGGCGGTGGTGGACCTGGACGCGTTCGCCACGAACATCGAGACGATCCGGGGGCACGTCGCACCGGTGGCGGTGATGGTGGTGGTGAAGGCGGACGGGTACGGCCACGGCATGATCGAGTGTGCCCGAGCGGCGCGGGAGGCCGGTGCCGACTGGCTGGGGACCGCGACGCTGGAGGAGGCACTCGCGCTGCGGGAGGCCGGAGACACCGGGCGCCTGCTGGCGTGGCTGTACGGACCGGACGCGGACCTGGCACCGCTGGTCGCCGCCGACGTCGACGTCTCCGTTCAGTCGGTTGAGCAGATCTCCCGGGTCGCCATGGCGGCAGCGATCGCGGAGCGCCGGGCCCGAGTTCACCTGAAGATCGACACCGGGCTGACCCGCAACGGCGCGACGGCGAAGGACTGGCCGGAGGTGTGTGCCGCCGCGCGGCAGGCGGAGCAGCTGGGGGCGCTGGAGGTGGTCGGCGTCTGGTCGCACTTCGCCTCCGCCGATGAGCCCGGCGCGGAATCGGTCGAGGCGCAGCGGGCGGCGTACGACCAGGCGTATCAGATCGCGCTCGCCGCTGGCTTGACCCCGACCATCCGGCACCTGAGCAACTCCGCCGGGGCCCTGCTGCTGCGGCAGGCACACTACGACCTGGTCCGGCTGGGCATCGCGGCGTACGGGATCGATCCCGATCCGGGCGTGGCCGCGCTGGCCGGGGTCCGCCTGCGACCGGTGATGCGGCTGCGCGCCCAGCTCGTCAACGTCAAGCGGATCGAATCCGGGACCGGGGTCTCCTACGGTCACGCCTGGCACGCCGATCGGCCGACGACGGTCGGGTTGGTCCCGCTCGGCTACGCCGACGGCATCCCCAGGCACGCCGGCAACACCGCGCAGGCCGGGTGGCGGGGACGACGGGTGCCCGTCCGGGGGAAAATCTGCATGGACCAGTTCGTCGTCGAACTCGGTGACCGCGACGCTGAGGTGGGTGAGGAGAT
>JAKDLH010000380.1 GCA_030452945.1 Microlunatus sp.
GCCCGAGCCCGGGGGGCCGGGGTGATCTGAACCGGCGCAATGACGTAGACGCCGCGAAAGATCCTTCGGTAGCGAGGTCCGGAGAGGTCGTATGACGAGATGCCGGCGTCGAGTGCGGTTTGGCGGGAGAAGGGTTGATCCGCGTCGATTTCATGACCTGAGCCTGCCGACTTTGCACTGGCCCAAGACCGTTATCCACAGGCCAGATGTGTTGCCCATTCCGGCCCGGTGTTGTCGGTCGGATCTCCGGAGGATTCGCCGGCCGGTAGAAGTCGACGGTGGTGGAGTTTTGCGGGTCGGGTGGCGGCCGGGTCCAGCTGAAGTCGACGGTGGCGGAGTTTCGCGCGTAAATGGCCGGCCCCGGACGGTGCGAGTCCACCGTGGCGGAGTTTCGCGGCCCCAACTATTCCGTCACCACGCGGCCACTCCGAGAAGGTCCGTGACATCATGCTCGGATGGCGATGACGGCGCAGGTGAAGGCGGAGCTGGCGACCATCAAGACGACCCGGCCGAGCAACCGCAAGGCCGAGATCGCTTCCACCCTGAGGTTTGCCGGTGGGCTGCACATCGTCAGCGGGCGGATCGTGATCGAGGCGGAACTGGACACCGGCGCGGCCGCCCGTCGGCTGCGGACCGAGATCGGCGACGTGTTCGGTCACGACAGCGAGATGGTCATCGTGAACGCGGCCGGGATCCGGCGAGGTACCCGCTACATCGTACGAGTGATCAAGGACGGCTCCGCGCTGGCGCGCCAGACCGGACTCGTCGATTCCCGTGGTCGCCCGGCTCGTGGGCTGCCGGCGCACATCGTCAGTGGCAGTCTCGGCGACTGTGAAGCCGCCTGGCGCGGTGCGTTCCTGGCTCACGGCTCCCTGACCGAGCCAGGTCGATCGATGGCGATGGAGGTCACCTGCCCCGGACCGGAGGCGGCGCTCGCGTTGGTTGGCGCAGCTCGTCGGCTGGACATCGGAGCCAAGGCGCGGGAGGCACGCAACATCGACCGGGTCGTGATTCGCGACGGCGACGCCATCGGTGCCCTGCTGACCCGGATGGGGGCGCACGAGTCACTGCTGATCTGGGAGGAGCGGCGGATGCGTCGCGAGGTACGTGCGTCTGCCAATCGCCTCGCCAACTTCGACGACGCCAACCTCCGTCGCTCCGCCCGAGCCGCCGTGGCGGCCGGCGCGAGAGTTGAACGAGCGCTTGAGATCCTCGGCGACGACGTACCGGAGCACCTCAAGGCCGCCGGTGTGCTGCGGATCCAGAACAAGCAAGCCAGCTTGGAGGAGCTGGGCCAGCTCCATGATCCTCAGCTGACCAAGGACGCCGTCGCCGGTCGGATTCGCCGGTTGCTGTCTACCGCTGACAAGCGAGCCGCTGAGTTGGACATCCCCAACACCGAGTCCGGTCTGAGTGCCGATCTGCTCGACGACGAGGACTGAGCCCCCGCGCTGGCTGCTCCAGCCCCGCGCCAGGGCCCAATGGCCCGGATGAGACGTACCAACCACCCGTTCGGTGACCAGCCCCGGTTCGTTATGGTGTTGGTCGGCTCCGGTAACTGGAGCCGTTCCGGACCTGAGGAGAAAGCACGCATGACCGTACGAGTAGGCATCAACGGATTCGGCCGGATCGGCCGGAGCGTCTTCCGCGCCGTCGCCGCCTCTGGCGCTGACATCGAGGTGGTGGCGGTCAATGACCTCACCGATAACAACAGCCTGGCAGCACTGCTGAAGTACGACTCGATCCTGGGCCGGCTGCCCGGTGACGTCGTGGCATCCGAGAGCGACATCACCATCGACGGCAAGTCCTTGAAGGTCTTCGAGGAGCGCGACCCGTCGGCGCTGCCCTGGGGCGACCTCGGGGCTGATGTCGTCATCGAGTCCACCGGCATCTTCACCGACGCCACCAAGGCCAAGGTCCATCTCGACAGCGGCGCCAAGAAGGTCATCATCTCTGCCCCGGCGAAGAACGAGGATCTGACGGTGGTGCTGGGCGTCAACGACTCCCAGTACGACCCGGAGGTGCACCACATCATCTCCAACGCCTCCTGCACGACGAACTGTCTGGCCCCGATGGCCAAGGCGTTGTACGACTCGGTGGGCATCGTGAAGGGTCTGATGACCACCATTCACGCCTACACCCAGGACCAGAACCTGCTGGACGGCCCGCACCGAGACCTGCGCCGAGCCCGGTCCGCGGCCATCAACATGGTGCCGACCTCGACTGGAGCGGCGAAGGCGATCGGCTTGGTGATGCCGGAGTTGAAGGGCAAGCTGGACGGCTTCGCGATCCGCGTCCCGGTGCCGACTGGCTCCGCGACCGATCTCACGTTCCAGGCCGGTCGGGAGACCTCTGCCGAAGAGGTCAACGCGGCGGTCAAGGCCGCCGCCGCCGACGGTCCGCTCAAGGGCTACCTGAAGTACAGCGAGGCTCCGCTGGTGTCGACCGATATCGTCACCGACCCGTCCTCCTGCATCTTCGACGCCCCGTTGACCAAGGTGTCGGGTGACCTGGTCAAGGTCATCGGCTGGTACGACAACGAATGGGGCTACTCCAGCCGCTTGGTCGATCTCGTCAATCTGGTGGGCAAGTCCCTCTGAGTCAGGGATCACCCGTTGAGTCACGACGGGCCGGGTGAGCGGTAATCGCCGAGGCGATCAGCCCACCCGGCCCCCGCACGTGATGGGCGTCCCCGGCTGCCGGTGATCACCGGTAGTCACCTGTTCGACCTGTGTACGCGTTACGGCTGTTGTGGAGGCATTGTGAAGTCGGTTGCTGATCTTGGTGACTTGAAGGGCCAGCGGGTGCTCATCCGCTGCGACATGAACGTGCCGCTGGACGGCGCCACGATCACCGACGACGGTCGGATCAAGGCGTCGCTGCCCACGCTGAACCAGCTCCGGGAGGCCGGGGCGAAGGTGATCATCCTCGCTCACCTGGGGCGCCCGAAGGGCGCGCCCGATCCCAAGTTCTCGCTGGCTCCAGCCGCCCGGCGACTCGGTGAACTGCTCGGGG
>JAKDLH010000381.1 GCA_030452945.1 Microlunatus sp.
GTCCCCTTCGAGCCCGTGCCACCCGACCCCGGGCCACCCGACGAGGCCGGCTCGCTCGGCGCTTCGTCGTCGGCCTGGATGGTGGCCACCCCAGGGACCGTGGGTACGGCGACTCGGGCATGGCGAGAGGCCCGAACCACCGCCACCCCGATCGCGGTGGTCAGCGGTACCGCCAGGACCAGACCGATCGAGCCGACCATGGTGCGGATGAGCTCCGCGGCGAACTGTTCGGTCTGCAGCACCTGCAGCATCGGGCGGTCATAGATCGCGATCAGCAGCAGCACCGGCAGCGAGGCGCCGGCGGTGACGAAGGCGATGGTGTAGACGGTCGAGGCGATATGGTCCCGGCCGATCCGCATGGCTTTGGAGAACAGTCGCTTCTGGTCCGGATCGGCGTCGGCGAGTTCCCAGACCGCGGAAGCCTGGGTGATCGTGACGTCGTTCAGCACCCCGAGGCTGGCGATGATGATGCCGCAGATCAATACCGAGCTGAGCGACAGGTCCGGCGCCGCCGCCGCCAACACGTAGTCGTCCTCGGCGCTGACCCCGCTGAGGTAGGCCCAGCGGGTCGCTCCCCAGCCCAGCAGCGCGGCCACGACCAGACCGGACAACGTGCCCACCAGGGCGGTCGAGGTCCGGGCGGAGATCCCGTGGGCCGCGTACAGGACGACGAACATGATCGCCGAACTCCCGATCAGACCGACCAGCAACGGGTTCGAGCCGCTGACCAGAGCCGGGAAGATGAACTTCACCATCACGAACCCGGCGAACCCGAGCCCCAGCAAGGCGGCGAAGCCGCGCCAGCGGGCCACGGCGATGACGGCCACCGCGAAGGCGATGGTGATCGCGGCGAGTGGCAGTCGACGTTCGAAGTCGGAGAACTGGAACACCGACGGCTGACCGTCGATGGGGGGGATTCGGATCAGGACCACCCGTTGCCCGACCTTGGTGCTGGCGTCGAACAGGGCGTCGGTGAGCGGGACCACCACCTCCTTGCCGGTGTCGTCACCGTCCAGGATCGAGACGGTGATGTTGGCGCAGGTTTGGGTGCTCACCCCGGGGGTCGAGCCGGCCAGCCCCTCGCAGGACAGCGGCTTGATGGCGGTGATCTTCCCGGTCGGGTAGGTAACGCCGGCGATGCTGTAGCCCGCGACGTCGGCGTTGATGTGGGCGGCGACGTCCTTCGGCCATAGGGCGATCAGCCCGGCCACGGTCCAGATGCCGAGGGGTATGAGCACCACGATCAGGATCCGAAGCGCCCGCCGTTGTCGACCCGCGTCGCCGCGCCCCCGGGTGGGGGTGCCGCCGACCCGGCCTTGCGTCGTGTCGGGCGAGTGTGTGTGCGTCATTCTCCGCCTAGGGTTGGTCTCTGTGACCCCCTCGCCGCGCCCTGATGTCGACGGGCCCGGTCGAGCGAGCGGCACACAATCTACCTCCCGTGCGGAGGTCAGCACCCGTGTGCGACCCCACTGGCCGTTTGGGATCGCGGCGGCCGTCGCGGTCGCCCTGCTGGTGATGGCGCTGTCGGTCGTCGGAGACGTCGGGGCGGGAGCTGAGCCGGGTCCGCGGCCGGTCGGCGGAGTGGCGGCGGTTCCCACACCGTTTGAGTCGACAGCGACTCACTCGACAGCGTCTGAGTCGACACTGCCTGAGCCGACAGCGTCGGAGGTGGGCGCCGCCGACGAAGTGGCGACCCGATTGCCCACCGCGGCACCGACTCCGCGGAGATCGCCGGTGCCGGAGAAGGTGGCTGCGAAGCGATCGAAGAAGACGGCCACGGTCAAGGTGCCTGAGCGCGGCCCAGGCACGTTCGTCCGCGCCCACGTCGACGGGCCCAAGGTCGGCCGGTCGGGGGCACCGCTGTTGCGCTACGACGTCCGGGTCGAGAAGGGTCTGCCGTTTCGACCCGACGCGACGGCAACCGAGATCCAGGCGATCCTGAGCGACTCGCGCAGCTGGATCGGCTCCGGGAAACAGCGGCTGGAGCTGGTGAGTTCGGCCAAGCGCGCCGACGTCAGCGTCTATCTGGCCACGCCGGACACGACCGACCGTCTCTGCGCTCCGCTGCGAACGTACGGCAAGGTCTCGTGCCAGACCGGCAACCGGGTCGTGCTGAACGCGAAGCGCTGGGCGTTCGGGGCGGACGCCTACGGTTCCGAGGTGGCCGCGTACCGTCGCTATCTGGTCAACCACGAGTTCGGGCACCGGCTCGGTCACCAGCACGTGCGTTGCCCGTCGAAGGGGAAGCGGGCACCGGTGATGATGCAGCAGACGAAGGGGCTCCACGGTTGCCGCCCCAATCCGTGGCCGTTGCCGAAACGCCGCTGAGGGGCTGAGATGACGCACGTCGGTGAACGGCGGTTCGAACTCGTCGGTCCGGTACTGCTGGATCCGCTGCTCCGGACGCACCGACGCGGTGTAGGTGATCCGACCCACCGGCGGCTGGGACCCGGGCACTGGCTACGAGCGTCGCTGACCCCGGTTGGGCCGGCCCTGCTGCGGGTGGCGGCCACCGGGACGCGGGTCTCGGCCCGAGGGTGGGGACCAGGCGCGGACTGGGTGCTGGACCAGCTGCCCAGCCTGCTCGGAGCCGGTGACGAGCCCGCTGGTTTCCTGCCCCGTCCCGAGCATCCGGCGCTGGTCTCGGCGCATCGGTCGTACGGCGACGTCCGCGTCGGGCGTACCGACCGGGTCTGGGAGGCCCTGGCTCCGGCCTGCCTGGAGCAGGTCGTGACCGGCAAGGAGGCGTTCCGGGCGTTCCGACTGCTGGTGACCGAGTTCGGGGCGGTGGCGCCGGGTCCGGCCGCTGATCCG
Organism: Microlunatus sp.; assembly: GCA_030452945.1. Lineage (GTDB taxonomy): Bacteria > Actinomycetota > Actinomycetes > Propionibacteriales > Propionibacteriaceae > Microlunatus. The sequence goes on from JAKDLH010000381.1 coordinate 2,815, forward strand.
GACTCGGCAGCGTACGGGATGCGGGTGCCGCCGGCGCCGGAGGTGTGGGCTCGGATCCCGACGTGGCGGTTCCTGGCCGCCGGAGTGGAGCAACGACGCAGCGCCACCCTGGTCCGGGCCGCGGCACGTGCGTCCGCGCTGGACCGGACGCTGTGGTACGACCGCCGCTCGGCCGACCGGGC
>JAKDLH010000382.1 GCA_030452945.1 Microlunatus sp.
CGGACAGCTTGAAATAGCCGGCGACAGCGGTCAGATGCTCCAGGGTGAGCAGCCGCTGCAGTGGCAGACCGGCCTTGCGCATCTGCTTGGCCAGGGCCTCCTTGCCGCTCTCGATCGACTCGTCGCGGCGGTTCCGGGTGAAGTAGTGCCGGATCTTGTTCCGGGCTCGCGGGCTCTTCACGAAGGTCAGCCAGTCGCGACTGGGCCCGGCGCCCTCGGCTTTGGAGGTGAAGATCTCCACCACGTCGCCGTTGGTGAGCTCAGACTCCAGCGACACCAGCCGCCCGTTCACCCGGGCACCGATAGTGGCGTGCCCGACCTCGGTGTGGATCGCGTAGGCGAAGTCGACCGGCGTGGCCCCCTGCGGCAGCGCGTGCACGTCGCCCTTGGGGGTGAACGCGTACACCTCGGTGGAGTTGATCTCGAACCGCAGTGAGTCCAAGAACTCGCCGGGGTCGGCGGTTTCCCGCTGCCAGTCCACCAACTGGCGCACCCAGGTGAGGTCGCTGTCCTCGCCCGTGGCGGTGGCTGAGATCCCCTTGCCACCCTCCTTGTACTTCCAGTGCGCGGCGACCCCGAACTCGGCCCGCTTGTGCATCTCCTCGGTCCGGATCTGGAGTTCGACGGGCTTGCCCTGCGGTCCCAGCACCGTGGTGTGCAGAGATTGGTACATGTTGAACTTCGGCATGGCGATGTAGTCCTTGAACCGCCCCGGCAACGGATTCCAGCGCACGTGCATTACCCCGAGTGCGGCGTAGCAGTCGCGGGCGGTCTCGACCAGCACCCGCAGTCCCACCAGGTCAAAGATGTCGGCGAAGTCGCGGCCTCGGACGACCATCTTCTGGTAGATCGAGTAGTAGTGCTTCGGTCTTCCGGTCACGGTCGCGTGGATCTTTGCGGCCCGCAGGTCGGCGGTCACCTGCTCGATCACTTGGGACAGGAACTCGTCGCGGCGAGGGGCGGCCTCGGCGACCATCCGGACGATCTCGTCGTACACCTTGGGTTGCATGGCGGCGAAGGACAGATCCTCCAGCTCCCATTTGATCGCGTTCATGCCCAACCGGTGGGCCAGTGGAGCGAAGATCTCCAGCGTCTCCGCCGCAATCCGAGTCTGTTTGTCCGGCCGGAGGTAGTGCAGGGTGCGCATGTTGTGCAGCCGGTCAGCGAGCTTGATCACCAGCACCCGAATGTCGCGAGCCATCGCCACGATCATCTTGCGAATCGTCCCCGACTTCGCCGAATCGCCGTACCTGACCTTGTCCAGCTTGGTGCACCCGTCGACCAGCAGGGCGATCTCTTCACCGAAGTCGCGGGTCAGTGCCGACAGCGTGTACGCGGTGTCCTCGACCGTGTCGTGCAGTAGGGCGGCACACAAGGTGGCCTCGGTCATGCCCAGCTCGGCCAAGATGGTGGTGACGGCCAGCGGATGGGTGATGTAGGCGTCGCCACTGCGCCGAGTCTGACCCCGGTGATGGCGCTCTGCGGTCCGGTACGCCCGTTCGATCAGCGCCAGGTCGGCCTTGGGGTGGTTGGCCCGGATGACCTTGAACAAGGGGTCCAGCACCGGAACCTGGGGCTTCGCCGCGCCGAACCGGGCGATCCGCTGCCGCATCCGCACCCGCGGCTGGTCCGGGCCGGTTGAGAGCCGGACCGGCACGTTGCCATTGCCCTGGTTGCCCCGCGGGGTCGGCGGCGGGGCCGCGCTGGCCGGAGAGCCAGGAGCCAGGGATTCCAACGACGACCCATCGGGACGCACGGCATCGGCGCCATCGCCTTCTGCATCGGTCGACGCTGGCGCCGCGACCCCAGGTTCAGTTGCCACGCAATGTCCCCTCCTGGGCACATCCTTGCCGAGGGGACCAGTCTAGTGGTCACTGACCAGCGATAATTACCAGTCAGACCGGCGCTCACGACCGCGGCGAGCCGAGAGTGACTTCTCGCTACCCTCCATCTCGGCCTCCGCGTGTCGGACCACGACCAACTGGTCCCCAGTCTGCAGTTTCGCCACGGTCGGGTCGAAGAACCGGCGCAAAGTCTTGTTGCGCACCACGGCGATGACCGCTTCGCCGCGCACCTCGTCGGGGGCCTTGCCGACCTCGTCGGCGGTGATCTGACGCTCCCCAATCTCAAGCCCCTCGTCGCTGGCCAGCAGATCCTCGATGACGGTGCCGAGGTTCGGGCTGACGGCCGACAGACCCAGCAGCCGCCCGACCGCCTCCGAAGACGTGACCACCGCGTTGGCGCCGGACTGACGCACCAGCGAGGAGTTGTCGTCCTCCCGGACCGCGACCACGACGTGGGCGCTCGGGTTCAGCTGTCGTACGGTCAGCGTCACCAAGATCGCGGAATCGTCCCGGTCCAGGGTGACAAGGACCTCGCGGGCCTTGATGATCTCGGCCCGGCGCAGTACGTCGCGGCGGGTCGCGTCACCCTGGATCGCGGCGTACCCCCGTAGGTTGGCGTCGGCCACCGCTCCCGGCTTGGGATCGATGATCACGATCTGGTTCGGGTTGGTGCCGCTAGTCTGCAGCGTCTGCACCGCACTCCGCCCCTTGGTGCCGTAGCCGATGACGACGACATGATTGCGCATGTGCTTCCTCCAGCGATTGTCCTGCAGGATGCGCCGGCCTTGGTTGGCCAGCACCTCCAGCGTCGTGCCGACCAACAAGACCAGGAACAGGATTCGCAGCGGGGTCACCAGCACCGCGGTGATGAGTCGGGCCTGCGGGCTGATCGGGGTGATGTCGCCGTAACCGGTGGTGGTGATGGTGATGGTGGCGTAGTAGATGGCGTCGATCAGGTCGACCGAGCCGTCGTAACCGTCGGTGTAACCCTCCCGGTCGAAGTAGACCAGAGCCACCACCGCGGCCAGCAGTGCGAGCGCGAACAGGCCACGTCGGCCGAGCTCACCGGCCGGGGTCGAGGACCGTGCGGGCAGTGTGACCAGGGCCTGATGCGCCCACGACTCGCGGCTATGTCCGCGCCGTGAGCT
>JAKDLH010000055.1 GCA_030452945.1 Microlunatus sp.
GTCCGAGGGGCATCAGCGGACATGATGACCGCTCCGTCACCCAGGTCGACCACGGCGCAGCCGTGCTCCTCGGGGACGGGAAAAAACCTCGGGTACGTGCTCGCGTCATCGACCAAGGGCGGGAAACCGACCACCGTACCGTCTGGCAGGGCGGTCACCCCGGATTTCAGGTGCAGCACCTTGGTCACCGGCACGGCGACGACCTGCCAGCCGCGAGGAGTCAGCAGCGTACGGAGCTGGTCGACGCCTTCGGTGTCGGTCCGCTCGGTCAGACCCACATAGACGGTCCGTCCGACCTTGAGCACGTCGCCGCCGTCGAGGTGGCCGGGTTCGAGAATCCGAGCCACCTCCAGCCCGATCCCTTCATCGACCAGGGACTCCAACGCTGCCGCAGTCGTGTGGATCTCACCGCGGCGGGAGTCGGCGCCCGGGGAGGTGAGGACGGCCAGGTCGTCGAACACGACCACCGTGTCCTCGACGAAGACCCCGTCGGGGTGCTCGTCGGCCGGCGCGATCTGGTGGACCTGCCAGCCGTGCGCGACGAACGCGTCGACGTAACCCCGCCACTGCTCCAAAGCCAGGTCGGCATCCACCGGCGTGCGTTCGAGGTGGGTCAGCTCGCCCGCGGCCAGCGCGGGGGAGGGACGACGGACCATCAGGTGGCCGGTCATGAGGAGGAACTCGCGCAGGTGAGGACTGCGCAGCGCGAAGCGCGACAGTCGCGACCGTGGTGCACGTTCATGGTGATGTCTCCTTTGGGTTGAGGTGCTCGGTCTTGGGGAATCCGCCAATACCGCGCCAGACCAGGTTGCTCACCAGCTGCTTGGCCTCCGCCAGCGCGATCCGCTGGGTCGTGGCCTCCGACACCCAGTATCGGGCACTGACCTGGGCGATGCCCACCATAGAGATGGCCAACAGCTTGGCCTGATCGGGCTTGAGACCGGTGTCGTCGGCGACCACCACCGCGATCGCGTCCGCGATGTCGTTGTTGACCTGCCACAACCGGTGCTGGACCTGGCCGTCGCCGGTGAGATCGGACTCGAAGACGAAACGGAACTGACCGCTCGCGGAGGAGACGAACTCGTAGAACGCTCCCATGGTGGCGATCACTCGGTCGGCATTGTCCTCGGTCGAGTCGAGGGCCTCCTCGACCACCTCCAACAGCCGGTCACAGCTGGCGTCCAGCAGCGCCAGGTAGAGGTCGAGCTTGGAGCCGAAGTGCTGATAGAGCACCGGCTTGGACACTCCGGCTGCCTCGGCGATGTCGTCCATCGCAGCGGCGTGGTAGCCCTTGCTGGTGAACACGTCGCTGGCCGCGTCGAGCAGCTGGGCCCGTCGCTGGTCGCGCGGCATCCGCGTCGGGCGGGTCGGCACGCGCTGGTGGTTGCTGACTCGGGTACTCACTCGCGCAGCCTAACCGGGAAGCCGCTCCGGGGTCGGCAACCGCGGGCGGTCCGGGTGCAGCAGGTCGACGGCGAGGTCGCCGTGCCGGGCGACCCGGGCCAGGACCTCGTCGGGGGAGAACCGCAGGTCGTCGGGGCTCCCGGCTGCGGCGACCTCGTCCCAGGTCAGTGGGGTGGCGACGTTGGGACGTTCGCGGCCGCGCAGGGAGTAGGGCGCGATGGTGTTGCGGGCGGCCAGGTTCTGGTTGTAGTCCACATAGATGCGACCCGCGCGCTCGGCGATCGACATCGAAGAGACGAAGAGTTCTGGCTGGTGGCGGTGCAGGGTCACATTCAGCCGCTTCACATACGACCAGACCTGGCGAGCCGGGGTCGGCGCCACCGCGGCGTAAACCTGGATGCCCTTGTTGCCCGAGGTCTGGGGCACCGGCACCAGGCCGTCGGCGGCCAACCGCTCGGCCGCGATCAGAGCGGCCCGGGCGGTCTCGATGATTGACATTCCCGCGCCGGGATCGAGGTCGATGACCACCCGGTCGACGAGCGGCTCGCCGCGCTCCACCGCGCCGGCCACGGTCGTGGTCCGGTCCAGAGCCGAGATCCGCCACTGCGGCACATGAAGTTCGAGTGCGGCGAGGTTCGCCAGCCAGACCACCGTGGCGGGCTCGTCGGCGACTACGTAGGCCACCGGGCCGTCACTGGTCTCGATCCGCTGGGTTCGCACCCAGTCGGGCGTCCCGGCCGGGGCGTTCTTCTCGTAGAAGCTCGGTCCGGCGACGCCGTCGGGGAACCGCACCCGGGTGAGTGCGCGGTCGGCGACGTGGGGGAGCAACACGTCGGCGATCTGGGCGTAGTAACTGATCACCTCCGCCTTGGCGTAGCCGACGGCCGGATACAGGACCTTGTCCAAGTTCACCAACGACAGCTCCCGGCCGGCGATCCGGGTGCGGATGCTGTGGGCGGCGGCCATGATCGCCTCAGCGGGTCGGCCGGACCAGCGGGAACAGGATGGTGTCGCGGATGCTCAGTCCGGTCAGGTTCATCACCAGCCGGTCAATGCCCATGCCCATCCCACCGGTGGGCGGCATTCCGTACTCCAGGGCGGTCAGGAAGTCCTCGTCGACCTGCATGGCCTCCGGGTCGCCGGCCGCGGCTAGCAGCGACTGGGCGACCAACCGTTCCCGCTGGTCCAGGGGGTCGACCAGCTCGGAGTACGCGGTGCCCTGCTCCGCGGCGAAGATCACCAGGTCCCACTTCTCGGCCAGCCGCGGGTCCTCGCGGTGGCTGCGGGTGAGGGGAGCGTTCTCCTTGGGGAAGTCGCAGTAGAAGACCGGAGTGGTGGTCCTCGACTCGCACAGCTCTTCGTAGATCGCCTCCAGCGTCGGCCCCCAGGGCAGGTCGGGGTCGAGTTCGAGTCCGATCGCCCTCGCGTGACCGTGCAGCGCCTCCCGCGGGGTGTCGGCGGTGATTTGGTCGCCCAGGCCCTCCGAGACGCCCTCGCAGATCGTCTTGACCGGCCAGTCACCGGACAGGTCGTACTCGGTGATCTTGCCGTCGGCGTCGGCCCGGCGGGCGACCGGCTCGCCGAACACGGCGACGGCCGCCTCCTGGATCAGCTCCTGGGTCAGGATTCGCATCGTGTGGTAGTCGCCGTAGGTCTCATACACCTCCATCGAGGTGAACTCGGGATTGTGTTTGAAGTCGGCCCCCTCGTTGCGGAACTGCCGGCCCAGCTCGAACACCTTCTCCATCCCACCGACCAGCAGCCGCTTGAGGTGAAGCTCGGTGGCGATTCGCAGATAGAGGTCGAGATCGTAGGCGTTGATGTGGGTCTCGAACGGGCGTGCGTTCGCGCCGCCGTGGATCTGCTGCAGCACCGGCGTCTCCACCTCGGTGAAACCGCGTCTGGCCAGTGAGTCACGAATGCTGCGGACCACCGTCGCCCGGGCGTACGCGATGTCACGGGCGGCGGGACGGATGATCAGGTCGAGATAGCGCGACCGCACCCGGGCCTCGGGATCGGTGAGCCCCTTGTGCTTGTCCGGCAGTGGTCGCAGCGACTTGCTGGTCAGCTGCAGCGAGGTGGCCTGAACCGACAGCTCGCCGCTGTGGGTGGTCATCAGCTCGCCGGTGACGCCGATGTGGTCGCCGAGGTCGAGGTCGTGCCGCCAGAGGTCATACACCTCCTCACTCACTCCGTCGCGAGAGACCAGCACCTGCAGATCACCGGAGCCGTCACGCAAGGTGGCAAATCCGACGCCACCCATCTTGCGCTTCAGCAGGATCCGGCCGGTGACCGACACCGTCTCGTCGGTGTGGGTGTCCGGCGGCAGCACCGCGGTGCCATCTGGTCCCGCGGCAAGGGCCCGCACTTGAGCCAGGGTGTGGGTGCGCGGATAGCCGACCGGGTAGGGGTCGATGCCTTTGGCTCGCAGCCTTCGCACCTTGTCCCGCCGCACCCGCACCTGTTCGGGCAGCTTTCGCGCCGAGAGCGCCTCGGCCAGCAGGTCCGGCGGAGGCGGCATCAGGGCACGGACCTCGACCGCGTACGCGTCGGTGCCGGTGTCCAGCTCCGTGGAGTCGGTCTTGCGACGCAGCAACGACGACAAGCTGGGCCGGGTCAAAAACCCCTCGGCATTCCCGGCCGCTGTGCCCACCCGGGGAAGGTCGGAGGCGTACTCGAAGCAGAGGAACCGCGGCTGCCAGCGCGGCAGGTACTTCGCGTTGGAGCGGTAAAGCGACTCCAGTTGCCAGTTCCGGCTGGCCAGCAGCAGACTCTGCCGCCACAGCCGGGCCAGCGGACCGGCGCCGATCTCCTCACCCCGCTCGAAGGCCTCCCGGAACATGGCGAAGTTCAACGAGACCTGAGCGACGCCGAACTGGGCGGAGCGCTCGGCGAGGGAGGCGACCATCAGTTCGACCAGCCCGTTGTCGGCCGACGGATCTCGCCGCATCAGGTCGAGCGAGAGCCCGTTGCGTCCCCACGGCGCGAAGCTCAAAAAGGCACGAAGATGGCCGTCGGCGTCATGGGCCTGAACCATCACGCAGTCGGAGTCCAGCGGATCGGCCAGCCGGCCCAGAGCCATCGAGAAGCCGCGTTCGTCGCCTCCGTCGCCGCGCCAGGATGCGGCATCGGCGCTGAGGGTGTCGAAGTCGCTCCGGCTGAGTTCGCCGTGTCGGAGCACCCTGGCCGTGTAGCCGCGCCGCTGCAGCCGGGACACCGACTGCCGGACCTCGCGCATGCCCGGGCCATTGAGGGAGAAACTCCGCAGATCCACCACGGCCTCGTCGCCGATCTGGTACGCGGTCATGCCGGATGCGGTGAAGGCTGCGGCGCCGGCCTTGCCGGCCCCCATCACCGCGACAGAGAGACCGGTGTCGCGGGCCTCTCGCCGCCAGGCGCTGATCGCGTCGCCCCAATGCTGGGGGTCACCGACCGGGTTGCCGCTGGCCAGGCTGACCGAGCCCACCGCCCGGTAGGAGACGCCGGCCCGGGCGGTGTCGGAGTCCCCGGTGTCCCAGATCACGGCCTTGTCGCGACGGGTCGCGAAGTAACCGAGGGAGTCGTGATCGCCGTAGTCCCGCAGCATCGTGCGGACCCGCGCCTCGTCGGCAGGACTGAGGGCCTTGGTGTGCTTGGGTGGCCGGAACAGCAGCACGGCAGCAGCCAGGATCACGATCGCCCCGAGCAGTCCGACCACGAATCGCACCCACAGCGGTGCGGTGACCTGATCGAAGCCACCGAAGCGACCGAGATCGACCAGCATCACGCTCAGCACGTGGGTGATCGCGTCACCCCAGTCGTCGGTGGAGCCGAACCGGATGGTCAGCCACGAGCCGAGCAGCAGCATGACCAGGCCACCGCCGAGGAAGACGACGATTGCCAGCGGCAGGCTGCCTGGCACCCGCCTCGCCCCGAACTGCTTCCGGGTGCGGATGAGCACCACCAAGACCAGGCCCATCAGCAGCAGCCCGACCACCTGCGCGATGTTGACCAGCACCGAACCCTGACCGGTGAACAGGAACAGCAGACGGCCGAGTTCGGGCAGCGCGACCCACCAGACGACCAGCAGCCACCAGGCGGCGCGGAGCCGGCGCCGCAGCGCCGCGGCCATCACCAGCAGCAGCGCGGCGTAGACCAGGCCCGGGAAGATCGGGATGGTGAGCATCGAGATGGGGTCGTACTCGCGAGAGAAGTAGCGTCGCCAGGGTTGTACGAGGGTGATCAGCACCGTGATGGCACAGGCCACGAGCATGGCGGTCGCGAAGAAGTCGGGCCAGCGGTCGTCGTGTCGGAAGGTCACGCGACTGCGACGCGGGCGGGAGCCGGCCCGCGACGGCCCTGGCGGGGCCAGCCCAGGCCGGGCGCTTTCGTCGGTGTCGAGTTCGGCGATCTCAGTCACGTTGCTTTTTTACCTTCGAGAGGACAATGCGGATCCGCTGCACTCTACCTATCGTCGGAGCAGCGGAGCGAGATCGTCGACCCAGTGCTGCGAGCGCCGGAATAGTGGTTGCTGCCGTGACGTTGTGGCGGGAGATCGCCTCAGGTGTCCCGAACCACCGGCATGGGTGAAGGATCGCTATGCGCGATGGCCAGGCGATGCCGACGAACGAACTGGATGCCGACGAACGAACTATGGAGGAAGTGTGGCTTTGCCGCCGCTGGTCGAACCCGCCCAGGAACTGAGCCCGGACGAGGTCCGCCGCTACAGCCGTCACCTGATCATCCCCGAAGTGGGAATGATCGGTCAGAGGCGGCTCAAGAACGCTCGAGTACTGGTGATCGGGGCCGGCGGCCTCGGCAGCCCGGCGCTGCTCTACCTGGCTGCGGCCGGCGTCGGCACGCTCGGCATCATCGACTTCGACACGGTCGACGAATCCAACTTGCAGCGCCAGATCATCCACGGACAGTCCGACATCGGCAAGTCCAAGGCGGTCTCGGCTCGTGAGTCAATCAGCGAGGTCAACCCACTGGTGAACGTGGTCGTCCACGATGTCCGACTGGACAACGACAACGTGCTGGAGATCTTCGCCGGGTACGACCTGATCCTGGACGGGACCGACAACTTCGCCACCCGCTACCTGGTCAACGACGCCGCGGTGCTGTCGCACAAGCCGTACGTGTGGGGATCGATCTTCCGGTTCGAGGGACAGGTCAGCGTGTTTTGGGCCGACCACGGCCCGCAGTACCGCGACCTCTATCCCGAACCGCCACCACCGGGAATGGTGCCCTCCTGCGCCGAGGGCGGCGTCCTCGGCGTGCTCTGCTCCTCTATCGGTTCGATCATGGTCACCGAGGCGATCAAGCTGATCACCGGGATCGGCGATCCGCTGATCGGCCGGCTGATGGTCTACGACGCCCTGGAGATGAGCTACAAAACCCTCAACCTGCGTCCCGACCCCGCGGGCGAGCCGATCACCGAGCTGATCGACTACGACGAGTTCTGCGGGGCGATCACCGACGAGGCGGCCGAGGCGATCGCCGGTCACACGCTGAGTGTGGCTCAGCTCGACGAGTGGCTGACTGAGCGGAAGAGCGGGGACCGCGACTTCGTGCTGGTCGACGTGCGCGAGCCGGTCGAGCGGGAGATCAACGAGATTCCAGGATCGGTGCTGATCCCCAAGGGCGACTTCCTGAGCGGGCTGGCGCTGAGCGAACTGCCGAGCGACAAGCAGGTGGTGCTCTACTGCAAGGCCGGCACCCGTTCCGCGGAGTGTCTGGCCGTGGTGCACGGGGCCGGGCTCGCCGACGCGGTGCATGTGGGCGGTGGCGTGAGCGCCTGGGTCGACCAGATCGACCCGAGCCAGACGGCGTACTGATCGCCGACCCCGAGCGCGACAAAGCCCCCGTACCGATGAGTACGGGGGCTTCGTCGGTGGTGCGAGATCAGATGGCGTGCACCTGGTCGGCCTGCGGCCCCTTCGGACCCTGGGTGGTCTGGAACTCCACTCGCTGGCCTTCGTCGAGGGACCGGAACCCGGTCGACTCGATCGCGCTGTAGTGGACGAACACATCCGGACCGCCGCCGTCCACGGCGATGAATCCGTAGCCCTTTTCAGCATTGAACCACTTGACGGTTCCCTGCGCCATGAAAACACTCCTAGCATCGTGCCTCAGAGCCGCACCTCACGACCCCGAATGCTGCTCGGGCGTCAGAGGAGTCGGACGTCCACGCGAGAACTGCGAGCGTGGCACTGACCACGACACAGATCTGCAACAGCACGACTAGCCAATCACACATCTTCAGTGGGCAGGAAGGCGCGACGCTAAGTACGTCGACAGGACCAATCAGCGCGGCAGCCTGATGAAGCGGCACTGATCCCATCCGACCTACGCTGACATCATGGTCACCACCGCGGAGTCCGTCTGGGACTACCCCCGCCCGCCGCTCGTCCGGGCCTGTTCGGCGACGATCGAGGTGCGATTGGGTGCGGAGTTGATCGCGTCGACGACGACGAGCTGGCAGGTGCTGGAGACCAGTCACCCGCCGACCTACTACCTTCCCCGATCCGCCTTCGTGGCCGGCGCATTGCGGGACGCCCCCGGTCGCTCGTTCTGCGAGTGGAAGGGATCGGCCCGCTATCTCGACATTCTCGGCGGCGACCGAGTCGCCGAGCGTGCTGGGTGGTACTACCCGGATCCGAACGTGGACTTCGTGGTGCTGCGCGGCCATCTCGCGCTCTACCCCGGTCCGATGGACTCGGTGCTGGTCGACGGTGAGCCGGTCAGGTCGCAGCCGGGCGGGTTCTACGGCGGGTGGATTACCGACGCGGTGACCGGACCGTTCAAGGGCGTGCCCGGGAGCAGCGGCTGGTGAAGGACGACTACGTGGAAGCTGTGCTCAGCGCCGTCGAACAGATTCCGCCGGGACAGGTCGTCAGCTACGGCGACATCGCGGAACTCGTCGGGTTCGGTGGCCCGCGACTGGTCGGCCGGGTGATGTCCACCCACGGCGCCGCGGTGCCTTGGTGGCGGGTGGTCCGGGCCGACGGGCGGCCGGCGCGGGGACTGGAGCAGGAGGCACTGGCACGGCTCGCGGTCGACGGCGCGGAGCTGCGGCGCGACCACGTGAACATGGCCCGGTCCCGTTGGCGACCCCAAGCCGGTGTTGGCAACGACCGGTCGCGACCCGCACTAGATTGACGCCCGTGTTCGGCCACGATCCCGTTCTGCTGGTGCAGCGCTCGGGGGAGCGATTTGCCACCCGGCGGCCAGGAATCACGAGTCGGCACGCTTTCTCCTTCGGTGCTCACTACGATCCAACCAACGTCGGCTTCGGCGTGTTGCTCGCCCACAACGAGGAGCACCTGCTCAATGGGCGCGGATTTGACGACCACCCGCACCGCGACACCGAGATCATCACCTGGGTACTCAGCGGATCGCTGCTGCACCAGGACTCGACCGGCCACGCCGGGATCGTGCATCCCGGCCTGGCGCAGCGGCTGAGTGCCGGCCGGGGCGTCGTGCACGCCGAACGCAACGATGCCTATCGACTCGAACCGGACCGGCCACGGGTACCGGTGCGGTTCGTGCAGAGCTGGGTGCGACCCGACACACCCGGTTCGGAACCCTGCTACGCGCAACGCGAGGTCAGCCGGAGCGATCTGGCCGGTGACTGGGTCCCGGTGGCCTCCGGTGCCGAGCCCGAGGCGGCGATCAGCCTGGACTCCGCCACCAGCACGTTGTGGGTCAGCGTGCTGTCGGCCGGTGAGTGCCGACTGCTACCCGAGGCCGCGTACGGGCACGTATTCGTGGCCGCCGGCGAGGTGGAGATCGAGGGAGTCGGCTCGTTGGCCGGCGGTGACTCGCTCCGCGTGATCGGTCCGGCGGCGCTGCAGGTCACCGGTGTACGGACCGCGGAGCTGCTGGTGTGGAGTATGGGCGGATGAGGGAGCGCCCAAACAGCTCTCAGATCACCGACGACTGATTGATCTTGAGCACTCCGCCCGACTCCACCAGGCGGAACGACCGGCGTTCGGTGGACTTGTCGCCGCTCTTCTCCACGTAGGTGAGGGTTGCTTGCACACGATCTGGCGTCGTGGCGCGGACCCCGGTCACGGTGACAGTGTCGATACCGTTCCAGAAACTCTCGTAGCCTTTCCGGCCGCCGGCCTCGCGCTGGTAGGAGGCGGTGAGCAGGTCCCAGCCGGCGTCGGTGTTGTCCGGCAGCAGGCCGTAGTAGTCGGTCACGGCCTGGGCCAGTTGCGCTGTCGTGGGCTGCGTCGCGGGAGCCTTGCTGGACTGGGTCGCGGACGGCTGGGTCGAGGTGGGCTCGGCCGAGGTCGCCTCCGCACTCCTGGTGCTCGTGGCTGAGGGGCTGGGATCGGAGTTGGCCGCTGGCTGCTCCTGAGTCGGCCACAGCAGCGTGACGGCCGCAGCCCCTGCCAGCACGATCGCGATCGCGATCGCGGCGACCAGACCGGAGCGCCGCCGTCGCCGTTTTGTCGGCGCCGCCCGGTGTTGAGGAGGGGCAGGCGAATTCGGTATGGCCGTCTGTCGTGCTGGAGTGTCGGGCGGGTCTGCAACTGACCGTGCGGGCGCGGGCGCGGGTGCCGAGCTGCGTTCGGGCACCGGTGCTGGCATCGCCAGGGTCGGCTCCGTCCCGCTCGGCCGTGGTGAACTGGCCCGTCCGTCGACCAGGGCCGAGAGCTGCGCCGCCGCGTCGGCCATCGACGGTCGGTCCTGGCCGCGGGTGCTCATCATCGACTCCAGCAGCGGACCCAGGGCACCCGCCCGCCGGGGTGGTCTGACCTCGCCCGCCGTCACCCGGTAGAGCACGGCGATGGCGTTGCCCTCGGTGCCGAACGGAGGTTCGCCCTCGACCGCGGCGTACAGCGTCGCGCCGAGGGAGTACACATCTGAGGCGAAGGTCGACTCCTCACCGCGCGCCGCCTCCGGTGCCAGGTAGGCCGGCGTGCCGGTGATCATCCCCGTCATCGTGAGAGACGTGTCACCGAAGGCCCGTGAGATGCCGAAGTCACAGATGTGGGCGGCGCCGTCGTCGCCGATCAACACGTTGCCTGGCTTGACGTCGCGGTGCACGATCCCCAAGGCGTGCGCGGCGGCCAAGGCGGCGGCGATCTGGGACCCGACCCGGGCTGCTTCGGAGGGGTCGAGGGGACCCAGCTCCCGCATCACCTCGGTGAGTGGCACCGACGGCACCAGCTCCATCACGATGCACGGCCTACCTTGGTGTTCGACCACGTCGAAGACCGACACCGCGTACGGGTGCTGCAGGCGGGCGTTGATCCGTGCCTCCCGCATCGCTCGCCGCGCCACCACATCGGCCTCAGCGTCGGTCAGCGCGGGCTGGGGCCGGAGCTGCTTGACCGCCACCGGCCGATCCAGACGCTCGTCGTGGGCCTCCCACACCACACCCATGCCACCGGCGCCAAGCTGCCGGATGAGGCGGTACCGATCGGCGATGAGCGCCTCTGGTACAGCCATCGCCCCCACTCCCTGATCGACGTCCTCCCTGCTCGACGTCCTCCCTGATCGACCTCGTGCGGCCAGGCTGAGCGTACCCGTGGCGAACTCGGGAGGGTCGAGGTGGCCGCTCTGAGCGGCGCCCGGCCCAGGCAGTAACGAACAGACCATTGCCTACAGCGGCCGGTGCTCACGGTATCGGCCCCAGGTCCGATTGAATAACACCCATGTCGAGACCGGGAGAGCAGGGCAGCGACCGCTGGTCGCCGTTCCCGGTGCAGGACTGGTCGACCATGCCGGCCGGGCACGACCAGCTCCCGGGTCGGTCTCCGGGGAAGTGGTCCGGCTATGACCCCACCCGAATCTCGCCGGACTGGGCGCCGCCGACCGATCTCCGGCCGAGGTGGCTGCCGTGGCTGGCCGTGATTCTGGTCACGGCACTGGTGGCCGGATCGCTGTACCTGGCGGAGAGAATTGGGTCGACCCCGGCGCAGACGTCGGCGCTGTCTTATCTGCCGGACGACGGTGGGGTGGCCTACCAGCAACGGGAGACCGTCATCGGCGGCACCAGCACCCGGCAGCCGCTGGTCACCGAGTCAGCCCGACTGACCGGTGCGGCGATGCTGTCCGGTCTGGACTTCGCCCTCGGCTCCCGGGTGCTGGGGGTGGTCGGTACCGACCGCCTCGACCGGATGCGTTTCTGGCGGACCACGACCACCAGCATCGGCAGCCTGGACACCAGCCAACAGCTAGTCCGCGCCTATCGCGCTGACGCGGCGGTCGAGCTGGTCGCGGAGTCCGGTCCCGCCGGGGCCGACATCTTCTCCCCGGCACTGGTGGAGCTCCCCGCCGACGTACGGCCCGGACTGGCGTGGACCAGCGAGGGAACGCTCGGTGCGGGTCGCTATCGCAGCGAACACCAGGCGGAGAACGACGCTGACGACTGCCTGCGCGTGCGGGGCACACTGACTCGGCTGACCGCGACCGGTCAGCCTGGTGCGATCGAGCAGACCGAAACGACCTGGTGCCGGGCCGCCGGCCCGGTGCGGACCCGGACGACCCGCGGCCGAGCTACCACCACGGTGCGTCCGGCGTCGCCGCCGAGGGTCGATCCCGAGCTCCGTACCGTCACCGAGCCTTGGATCTGGAACGACCCGGTCGGCTGGCTACGCCGCGACTACGACCTGATGTCGGATGACCTCAACCTCGGCTCCGGAGCCATGGCCGGCAGTCCGAGTCAGCTGGCCCCGGTGCTGACCGCCTCGGGACTGATGTTCCGGGTGTCCAGCGGCGACGACGTGGTCGGGTTCACCCCCAAGACCCCGGACCGATGGACCTCGCTGTGGCGGATGCACCCCGGTGGCACCGTCTTGTCCGCGGCGGCGTTCGGCGACGTGCTGGTGGTGACCACGAGCCGTCGCCAGGTCGTCGGCTACTCCGATGCCGGGGTTCGCCTGTGGTCGTTCGACCTGTCCGAGGTCGCGTTCCGCTCTCCGGTGCGCATCGGCGACCGGCAGGTGGCGCTGGCCGACTCGGGCGGCACGGTCATGTCGGTCGAACTGCTGACCGGGGAGAGGCGGTGGTCCCACGATCTCGGTGCCGACGTCAGCGCGCCGCTGATCGGCGATCCTCGCTCACTCGTGGCGTTCGACGCCGGTGGTACGACCACCGCACTCGATCCGTCGACCGGGACACCCCGGTGGAGTGTCGAGCTCGAGGGTGAGGTCGGGGCGGTGCTGGGTCGAACGTTGGTGGTCCGGAGCGCGGCGACGCTGGAGGGTCTCGACCTCACCACGGGTCGGCGCCGCTGGCTGCGGGCTGACGTCGGGACGCTGGACGCCGTGCAGGAGTTCGGTGACGTGCTGGTGGTTTCCACCCAGCTGCGGACGGTCGTGCTGAGCGAGGACGGGCAGGTGGTGAACCGGCTGCCGCCGTACGAGTCGGTGACGGTCGTCGGATCCACCCTGGTCGGGCGGGGGAGCACCGTGTCCGACATCCGCGACGGGCGATTGGCGTTGCTGCGGACCATCGACACCCCTGACATCACCCTGACCAGCAACCAGCTCCCGCCGCTGGCCTACCGGCACGGTGTGCTCGTGTTCGGTTCCGGCTGGGCGTTCACCGGCTGGAGCGATGAGCCGTGACGGCGCGGACGGCGATCCGTACCGTGCTCGATCAGGCCATCGGGTCGAAGGTTCGCCTCGGTCGGCTCCGCGATCACCGCTGGCCGTACGGTCTGCGGCCGGTGGTCGGGACGGGGGTGACGCTGTTCGCGTTGACCGGGCTGCTGGCCCTGCTGTCCGAGCCGATCCGCGCGAACTCGGCGCTGGTCGTGCCCAACTCGTTGACGTCCAGCGTGCCAGTTGGAATGGTCTGGGCGTTGGTCTTCTTGGTGACGTTCTGCCTGGCCATGTTCACCACCGCCGCCCTCCATGGTCCCTGGTGGATGACGGCGCTGGGGCTGCTGGCGGTGATCCTGCTGCTGGGCATCTGGTCGGCGACCACCGTCATCGCCTCCGGTCTCACCTTCAGTCTGCCGGCGGCGGCTGCCGCGGTCGTGGCGATCGTCGTGCTTGCTGTCGCTCGTCGGTGGCGAGGCCTGGCGTGGTGGGAGTTCCCGCTGGTCCTCGGCCTGCTGGGCACCGTGATCGCGGTGAGCGTGCTGGAGCTGTCCCGATCGGACCGGATGTTCGGCTTCCGGTTCGTCCCGGTCTTCTTGGAGCAGACCAGCGCGCTCTTGGCGTTGCTGGTGTTGCCGGCCGCGTTCGCCGCCGGGGCTGCGGTCGCTGAGATTTCGGTCGGGGTCACACTCGTGGCTACCCGGGCCGCCCAGCAGCGGGCCGGCCGGCCATGGGCCTACGTGGTCCTGGCCGTGATCGTCGTCCTCCGGCTGGTACAGGAGGCCCGGCGGCTGATCGGGTTCGACCCAGTCGAATACGGCTGGCTCGCCGTCCTCCCAGCTTTGGGACTGGTGGCCGCGTTCGCCGGGCTGGCCTGGCTGGTCGGTCGTCGGAGGTCACTGGCGGAGGTCGCGGTGGCGGAGCTGCCGGACCATCTCGGCCGGATCGGCCTGCGCGTCGGGGCGGCCGTCATCGCCATGCTGCTGCCGGTCTACGTGTTGCTGTACGGCTCACAGATCGTCTTCAGCCTGCTGCCCGGCGTCGCCGCCGGTTTCGACCCCAGCCCGTGGGTGGACCGGCTCGTCGACGGTTTTCGCGGGCTGCTGGGCGTCCTGCTGGTGGCGGTCGCGTGGTGGCACTCCAGCCGGGGACGGCCCGGCCTGGCCCTCGTCCTGGGCTCGGTAGGCCTGGTCCTGATCGCGTTGGGGGTTCGGTTGCTGACCGGCTATCGCTGGGCTTTGTGGCTGGACACCGACACCGCGATCACCGTGGTCACGCTCCTTGTCCTGGTGATCACCGCCCGTCACCTGGTCGGACGCAGTTTCACCCCAAACCGTGCGCTGGCCCTGGCCGGGGTGCTGGTCCTGGCCGTGCTGCTGTCGGCCCGAAGTGTGATCGCGGACCCCTTCGCGACGCTCCTGGGCTACACCGGGGTGGCGTTCGTGCTCTTCGGGGTGACCTGGGACTTCCTGACCGGCTCGGACTGGGCCAACATCGACGGCCCCCGCATCCGGCAGCCGGTCCGGGTGCTGCTCGCCGTCGCGTACCCGCTGCTCACTGTGGTCATCCTGGCCTCCGACGCCTTGATCAGACGACCCCGCTCGGTCAACGACCTGAACGCGTTCGCCGAGCTCGGCGACCTGGTTCTGGGCACCGGGCTGCTCGCGGCCGCGACCGTCGTGCTGCTGGCCATGGTCCGGTCCGACCGCCCGGTCGGCTGAGCGTTCGGGGGTCCGGGACGGTCGTTTCCCCGCAGAAGTTGATCGGGGCCCGGGTCGGGTGCTTCGGGCCGGTCGTTTCCCCGCAGAAGTTGCTTAAGGCGCGGGCTCGGGGGTCCGGGCCGGTCGTTTCCCCGCAGGAGTT
>JAKDLH010000383.1 GCA_030452945.1 Microlunatus sp.
AGCTGTTGGGGTCGTCGCCGACCGAGCCGCGGTGATCAATCAGCAGGAACGTGCCCTTCGGCTCGGAGCTGGCGGGGACGAACAGTCGCAGAGTGAAGCTCGCCGAGCCCTCCGGGCCGGTGACCTCGATGGCGACCTTCTTACCGCCATCGCCCAACGTCTCCTCGTCGAAGGCGATGTCGGCGGGTTCAGGCAGGCTCTGGCCGTAGACGTGGGCCTGGAAGGCCTCCAGCAGCTCGGGGCGGCGCTGGCGTTCCCAGGTCTGCACACTGTCGACGGTGTCGC
Source organism: Microlunatus sp. (assembly GCA_030452945.1). GTDB lineage: Bacteria > Actinomycetota > Actinomycetes > Propionibacteriales > Propionibacteriaceae > Microlunatus. Next base: position 286 of record JAKDLH010000383.1, read on the forward strand.
CGTTGTCGAGCGCCAGCGGGTCCGGGACCTGGGTGCCCTCCAGCGTCATCGTGGCGCCTCCGCCGGTGGCGTCATCGTCGGTGGTGCTCTCGTCCAACGGCTCGTCGTCAGCGATCAGGGTGAGTGCCGCATCGCTCGGCGTGGAGCGCTCCGGAGCCGGCCCCGGCCCCACCGGTCCGGCGAGGGTGAGGACCGCAGCTGATGCCATCAGCCACGCCGCAGCTCTGGCGCACCAGCGCACGCCGCCATCCAGCGGGAGCCGACCGGACTCGCGCTGGTCGCCACCGGTCATGCCGTGTCCTCGACGAGCAGGAGCCAGTCCTCGTCACCGGTGGGCGGGCTGTACTTCTCGGCGACCTCGACCTCGTCGAACTCGCCGGTGCGTGGGTTGAACCAGTAGGCCTTGGGGCTGCCGGTGACGACGCTGGTGTCGACGGAGAAGCCCTGCCCGGCGGGGCTGTAGACCAGCAGGTACGAGCCGTTCGAGGCGACGTTGGCGACGATCCGCTCGGCCCCGGAACCGGCCTCCGAGGTGAGCACCGACTGGTCCGGCTCGCCTCGGGTGAACGGCAGCGACTCCATCAGCTCCCGCAGATGCCGCATTTGTTCACCTGCGGGGAACTCCAGCGCCTCGGTCCAGCTGCCACGTGCGCCGAGCTCACCCTCACCGCCGTCGTTGAACTGCCACACCGCGTGGTGGCCGTAGGTGTGCCCGGCCGCCCCGCCCAGCACCGACCAGTAGGCATCCCGGCGCACATCCTGGGCGGTGGAGAAGCCCTGGTCAGGTTCCCAGCAGTACGGGTGCTCCTCATAGATCGGCTCGCCGTCGAGGAACGGCTTGGCCGGGGTGGCGGCGTAGGTCGAGTCCACGAGATCGGCGCGCACGTCATAGCGCAGGCAGTGCCCGCCCTGGATCATGTTGAAGTCCAGCCAGTCCGCGTCGGCGAACCACGTTGCCGAGGACTGGTCGCCGCGCGGGTGATAGGTCTTGAGCTGCGTCCCGCCGGTCTCGTCGAGACCTTCGGCCAGCTCGGTCCACAGCTGCTCCTCGCCGTCGGCCGGGTGGTCCCCGCCGAGGGTCCAGGTGACGTTGTCGTAGGCGCCGAAGCGCTCGCCCAGGAACTCGCCGTAGCCCCGCGCGCTGGCTTCGTCGATGACCGACCCGGTCTGCTTGTCGCCCCACACCGGGTGGATCGCCAGGTACAGGCCACGCTCGGCGGCGGCGTCGATCGCGAACTCGACGTTGTCCCAGTACTCGTCGTTCTGCGCCGCCGCTTCCACCGTGTCGCCCGGCGAGTCGGCACCGGCCTGCGGGAACATCGCCACCGTCTGCACCACGTTGAAGCCCTGATCGGCGCGGACGCCGAGGTACTCGGTGATCTCGTCGGTACTGAGTTTGCCGAGCATCGCCCACGCGGTATCGGCCAGCCAGAAGAACGGCTCACCACCGGCGGTGAGGAACCGCCCATCGACCTGCAGGTAGGGCAGGTCACCCGCGGAGCTGGATTCGGCCGCGGCGCGCACCACCCACCGCTCACTACTGGGGACGAGTAGGCCGATCCCGAGGCTCATCACCGCGCCGGCCGACACCACGGCTCGGACCAGACTGGCCCGGCTCATCCGCCGCTCCTCCTGTTACGAATCTCAGACCGCGAGGTCGCTGATGTTCCCCGACCATCGGCGGCGTCGGCGGCGCTGCCCGCGCCGCGGGCGCCGGTCCCGCCCGCGGTCCCTTGCTCCCAGGGGCCGGTGATGGCAAACAGGACACCTGGCTTCTGGATGCCGGCGAACAGCACCGTCCCGTCCGGGGAGAAGGTGGGGCCGGTGAACTCCGAGCCCATCTGGCTACGCGCGATCGGGTAGGCGTCGCCGTCTGCGGTGACGCCGGCCAGGTGGTTATCGCCGTCACCGTCGGTGGACACGATCAGGCCGCCGTAGGGGGCCGCGACGATGTTGTCCGGGGCCTCGACGGTTTCGCCGTCGGCCTCGGTCGCGAACGTGGTCCTCAGCCGCAGCGTGAACTCGGCGGGGTCGTAGAACCAGATCTGGCCGCGGTGCGAGTCGGCGTAGCTACTGACCAGGTAGGCGCCGCCGTCGCTCCACCAAGCGCCCTCCAGTTTCGCCGCGCGGGTGATGCCCTGCGCCGAGCGCAGGGGCCCGGTCTCGGCGGTGCGATCTTCGACCGGCCCCCACTCGACCGTGTAGACGGTGTCGACCTGCTCGGCTTGCTCGAGATCATCGACCAGTGATCCGTCGCCGTCGGTGCACGACATCGCGGCGAGCTCACCGTCGGTGTCGGCGAGCTGTTTGAGTTCCCCGCTACGGCCCCGGAACCCCGACGGGGGCAGCCACCGGTACACGGTGCCGTTCGGTCCTTCGGCGTCCTCGGTGAGGTAGATGGTCAGGGTCTCGGGGTCGATGCAGAGGGCTTCGTGGCGGAACCGGCCCAGCGGCGTGACCGGTTGCGGGTCCTGGTTCTCGTCCAGGTCGTGCGGGTCGACCTCGAACACCCAGCCGTGACTGTCGGCCTCGGTCTCCTCACAGGTCAGCCAGGTGCCCCACGGAGTGACCCCGCCGGCGCAGTTGGTGGAGGTCCCGGCGATCCCGACGGTCTCCCACAGCAACTCGCCCTCGGGGGTCGTCTTGATGACCGTGACACCGCCGCCGGCGTCGTCGCG
>JAKDLH010000056.1 GCA_030452945.1 Microlunatus sp.
CGTACGGCCCTGGCCATCGCCGGCCATGCGCGCAGCCAGGTCTATTCCCTCGTCGAACGTCACGTCCGGCAGGTGCGGCGTGGGCAACCCCGACGGAACCTCCCCGACGACCGCGACCCCGAGAGCGTCGAGGTTGACCACGACCGATGCCACCGTGGCCAGCACTACCGCGATGAGCGGCGCGGGCAAGACCGGCGCCAGCCAGCGCAGCGCGATGATGACCGCCAGCGTTCCCGCGCCCACGGCCACCGTCAGCCACTCGGTGTCGGCCGCGACACCGAGGAAGCCGTGTACTTCCGCCACGATCGTGCCGCCCTCGAAGGAGGTGCCGGTCACCTTCCCGAGCTGACCGGCGACCATCAGGACGGCACCGCCGGCCAGATAGCCGACGAGCAGCGGGGTGGATAACAGCTCGGCGATGATCCCTGCCCGCAGTAGCCGAGCGAGGACGCACCAGCCCGCGACAATGAGCGCGAGCGTGGCGCTCAGCGCGACGGCGCGGTCGGGGTCGCTCGCGGCCAGCGGGGCGATCGCCACGCCGGTCATCAGGGCGACTGTGGACTCCGGGCCGGACGACAGGATGCGAGAGCTGCCCAGCACCGCGTAGGCGACAATCGCCGCTAGGGCCGTCCACAGGCTCGCGACCGGAGGGACGCCGACGATCGCTGAGTAGGCCATCACCTGCGGGATGAGGTAGGCCGCCACGGCGACTCCCGCGACGGCGTCTGGACGAAGCCACGTGCGGCGGTAGTGCTGGGTGAGGAGGTTCAGCCCTGGAGTGAGACCACGCAGGACCGATCGGAGCGATCGGTCCGGTTTGGTGTCGAGTTCGTACGCCAGGGCGGGCCGAGGGCGCAATCGCGGCGGAACGGTGTTGTCGGACCTCTCCTGCTGGCCTGCCATCTCCCTGCCGTGGCGCCGCTGCTCATCCACCGGTGCGAGTTCTCGGCTGCGCCCACGCCGTCGCTCGCTGTCCGCCCGACGTTCTCCGGGCGATCGAGTCGCACTTTATCAACCGGTAGCCGCGGGGATCTCGGCTGATGCACGGTCGGCCACCGCTGCGCGAGTGGCACCCGACGCGCCTTTGGTCAGGGGGTGATGAGCCTGGCGAGACTGGCCAGGGTCGCGGGAACGATCCGGTAGTAGGCCCACTTGCCGCGCTGCTCGCGGGCCAGGATCCCGGCCTCGACCAGGATTTTCAGATGGTGGGACACGGTGGGCTGGGACAGCCCGACCGGCGCGGTCAGGTCGCAGACACACGCCTCCTGCCCTTCGTGGGCGGCGACCAACGACACCAGCCGCAGCCGGGTCGGATCGGCGATCGCTTTGAACGACCCCGCCAGCGTCTCCGCCGCCGCCGGCGACAGCACCTGACCGACCAACGGTGAACAGCAGCTGGTCAGCGCCGACATGCCGGTCACAGCAGGTGTGGCGATCGTCATGCGGTCAGCGTACGTGACCTATTGACATCCGTCGATTGGTTGAAGTTAGACTCACATTGATAAAGATCTATTGGTTGGAAGGGTGCGGAGATGACGGATACGGCACGGGAGCTGCGGGAGGCGGTGCGGCAGCGGTACGCGGAGGCCGCGGGGACGGTGACCGCGGGAGGTCCCGGCTGTTGCGGCGACGAGGGAGCGATCACGTTGGAGCTCGACGACACGTTCGGGTCGACCCTGTACAGCCAGCTGGATCGCGACGACCTGCCGGTCGCGGCGGTCGCGGCCAGCCTGGGCTGCGGGAATCCGACCGCGGTCGCCGACCTGCGGGCCGGTGAGCGGGTGCTGGACCTCGGCTCCGGCGGCGGCATCGACGTGCTGTTGTCGGCGCGACGGGTCGGTGAGTCCGGGTTCGTCTACGGGATCGACATGACCAACCAGATGCTCGACCTGGCTCGGGCCAACGCGGCGAAGGCGGGCGCGACGAACGTGGAGTTCCGGTCGGGCACCATCGAGGACATCCCGCTGCCCGACGGCGCGGTGGACGTGGTGATCTCCAACTGCGTGATCAACCTCAGCGTCGACAAGCCGGCCGTGCTGGCCGAAATGTTCCGGGTCCTGTCGCCGGGCGGCCGGATCGGGATCAGCGATGTGGTGGCCGAGGACCACCTGACCCCGGAAGAGCGGGCCGAGCGCGGTGACTACGTGGGCTGCATCGCCGGAGCCCTGTCCCGGAAGGAGTACCTGGACGGCCTCACTACGGCCGGATTCCTCGACCCGACCGTCGAGTTCACCCACCCGGTCGCCGACCACATGCACAGCGCCATCATCCGCGCCACCAAGCCCGCACTCGGCGGCAGCCACGGATGAGCGACATCACGACAGCACCGGGCGAGACGCGGCCGGTGCTGGCCCGGCTGTCGGTGCTGGACCGGTGGTTGCCGGTCTGGATCCTGGCCGCCATGGTCGCCGGTCTCGCAGTGGGGCGGTTCGTGCCCGGTCTGGCCCAGGCCTTGGACGCGGTGCAGGTCGGGTCGGTGTCGGTGCCGATCGCGGTCGGTCTGCTCGTGATGATGTATCCGGTGCTGGCCAAGGTCCGCTACACCGACACCGGACATGTATTGGCCGACCGGCGGTTGATGATCACCTCGCTCCTGCTCAACTGGCTGATCGCTCCGGCGCTGATGTTCGTGCTGGCCTGGACGTTTCTGCCCGACCTGCCGGAATACCGGACCGGGCTGATCATCGTCGGGCTGGCCCGCTGCATCGCGATGGTGTTGATCTGGAACGAGCTGGCTTGCGGTGACCGGGAGGCCGCCGCGGTGCTGGTCGCGATCAACTCGGTGTTTCAGGTGGTCGCGTTCGGCGCCCTCGGCTGGTTCTATCTGCAGACTCTCCCGTCCTGGTTGGGTTTGCCGACCACATCGGCCCAGTTCTCGGTCGCCACGATCACCGCCAGCGTGCTGATCTTTCTCGGCATCCCCCTGCTGGCCGGCTTTCTCACCCGCACGATCGGGGAGAAGGTGCAGGGCCGGGACTGGTACGAGTCCCGACTGCTGCCCAAGCTCGGTCCGTTCGCCCTCTATGGGTTGCTGTTCACCATCGTGGTCTTGTTCGCCCTGCAGGGTCATGCGATCGCCGAGCGACCCCTCGACGTGGCCCGGATCGCGGTGCCGCTGCTGAGCTACTTTGCGCTCACCTTCTTCACCGGCATGGTCGCCGGGCGACTACTCGGGCTCGGTTATCCGCGGACCACGACGTTGGCGTTCACTGCGGCCGGGAACAACTTCGAGCTCGCCATCGCGGTCGCGATCGCGACCTTCGGGGTCACCTCCGGTCAGGCCCTCGCCGGCGTCGTCGGCCCGCTGATCGAGGTGCCGGTCCTGGTCGGTCTGGTCTACGTGGCGCTGTGGGCCCGACGCTACTTCCCGGCTATCGACCCAGCTCGGTCCGGTACGACGCGGACGCCGGCATCGCCATAACCCGAGTGCTGTTCGTCTGCGTCCACAACGCCGGCCGATCCCAGATGGCCGCCGGCTACCTCACCCACCTGGCGGGCGACGGCATCGACGCCCGCTCCGCCGGCTCCGCGCCGGCCGACCAGATCAACCCGGTCGCTGTCGCCGCCATGGCCGGCCGTCGCTTCTCCTCGCGCCAGCGGGTATAGACGTGGCGCAGACTTGGACAGGATCGCGCGGGCTACTACGCATGGACCGCTTGCCCTCGGCGGAGTCGGTGAGGGCGAACAGTTGGCTGCCTCGGCCGGAGGGAGTAGCGACGCTAGCCAGGGATGGCGCGAGGCGTCACGATGGAACGGTGAGAACCGAGCAGGGGGATGAGCTGATGACGGCTGCCGCCGCGCTCGCGGCGGGGCACTGGCAGACGGCCCGGGAGCAGTTCGAGGCTGCGTTCGAGCTCGATCAGACGGCCGAGGCGATGCTAGGGCTGGGTACGGCGCTGTGGTGGCTCGGCGAGACCACCGCCGCAGTCCGCTGGCAGGAGCGGGCGTACGCGGAGTTCCGGCGCCGTCCGGACCCGGCGCAAGCAGCGCTGACCGCAGTCGCGCTGTGTCAGATCTACGCGGCCAGCTTAGGAAACCTGGCAGCCTCGGGTGGATGGCTCGGTCGACTGGCTCGCCTGGTGGACGAGTTCGATCTCGAACCTGTTCGGGGCTGGTTGTCCCTGTGCCGCGCGGCGATGGCCAACGGCACCTTTCACCTGTCGGACGCAGAATCTCGTGCCCGGGAGACGGTCGATGCCGCACGACTTGCCGACGACATCGATCTGGAGCTCTGTGGGCTGGCCGAAGTCGGTTTCGCGCTCGTCCAGATGGGGAAGACGGAGGAGGGATCCGCACTCCTTGACGAAGCCATGGCAGGCGCACTGGGAGGAGAGGCGCTGCGGCCGGAGACGGTCGTGCACGTCGGCTGCCGAACCATCGCATCCTGCAGCCGAACCGCCGATATGACGCGCGCCGTCCAGTGGATTCACATGGGCGATGAATTCACCCGCCGCTACGGCGGCCTCCATCTCCACACCATGAGCCGAGTGCAGTACGGCCATGTCTTGTTCGAGAACGGCAGGTGGGCCGAGGCCGAGCAGGAACTGCGCGCCGCGCTGCGAGTCGGTAAAAGTGCGGAGCGTGCGCTCTACGCGGAGGCGGTGGCTTCGCTCGCCGAGCTTCGACTGGCACAGGGCCAGGTCGGCGAGGCGGCCGGGCTGTTGGAGGGGTTCGAGGACCATCCTGCAGCCGCCGACGTGCTCGCTACCGTCCATCTGAGGCGTGGACAGCCGCTCGTGGCCGCCGAAATCCTGCGGGCCCGATTGGACGGGTTCGCCGAGCCGTGCCTGGAGAGCGCCCGTGCGGCAGAGTTGTTGACTGAGGCGGAGGTCGAGCTGGGCGAGCTGGAGCAGGCCACTTCCCGGGCCCGCGCGCTGGTCGAGCTGGGGAAGCGCGGTGACGGCTGCGCGGTGATCCTCGCCCGGGCACAGCGCGCCCTCGGCATCGTGCATGCCGCAGGCGGCGAGGAGAGGATGGCGAGCGAGCACTTGCGTCGCGCTCTTGCGGCGTTCGTCGGGATCGATATGCCGTTCGAGGCCGCTCGAACCCGCCGTCTGTTGGCCGTAGCGGTGGAGAAGCAGGAGCCCGAGGTCGCCGTCGAGAGAGCGCGCACCGCGCTCCGCGTGTTCGAACAACTCGGCGCCTGCGCCGAGGCCGACGCCGCGGCGGCGCTGCTACGCACCCTGGGGGTGCGGGTTCCTCGCGGAAGGCCGAGCCATGATGCGGGGCTCACCAGGCGTGAACGCGAGGTTTTGGAGCTGCTGGGCGAGTGCCTGTCGAACCAGGAGATGGCGCAGCGGCTCTTCCTCAGCCGCAAGACCGTCGAGCATCATGTCGGCAGCGTGCTCACCAAGCTCGGTCTGGACAACCGGGCCCAAGCTGCGGCGTACGCCATACGTAACCCGCGGCAGGACGCCGCGGGCGACGTACGGTGAGCGGCATCGGGGTGGCTACGGACGGGCCTCGTACATCAGATTGAGGGGCGTCTCGAGAGCACGGCGGAACCGCGTGAACCCGGCCTCGGTGAACAGTTCCCTGGTGCGCGTCTCTCCCGCCTGCGCGCCCAGGCCCGGGCCCCCGCCGCTGATCGAGCACGGCACGCAGATCAGGGTCGAGACCGCGTAGCCGAACCGCCCGAGTGGGTCGAAGCTGTCTTCGAGGCGGTCGTGCGAGAGTGGCTCGATCAGCAGCACGGCCCCGTCCGGCCCCAGCGCCTCGCGGGCCGCCCACGCGGCCCCGACCGGGTCGGACATGTCGTGCCAGGCATCGAAGAAGGTGATCAGGTCGTACGGACCGGTGATCTCGGACGCGTCGGCCACCTCGAACGTGACGCGATCGGCCACCCCCTGACGTGCCGCCGACTCCCGCGCGGCGTCGACGGACGACGCGTGATAGTCGTAGCCCACAAACGTGGACGCGGGGTAGGCCTCGGCGAGGACGGTCGTCGCCGTACCGTAGCCGCATCCGACGTCGGCGACATGGGCGCCTGCGGTCAGCTTGGCGTGCAGCCCGGCCACCGCGGGAATCCACTGCTGGACGAGGTTTGCCCGGTACCCCGGTCGAAAGCTGCGCTCGGTCGCTTCGAAGACCGAGTGGTGGTTGTCCGGCCAGGTCAGCCCTGCGCCGGTGCGGAACACGCCGACCTCCTTGTCGATGTCTTGGTAGACGGCGGCGACCATGTCGAACATGCCCTGGATGAGGGCGGGACTGTTCTCTTCGGCGAGAGCTAGCGCGTGCTCGGGCGGGAGCCGGAAGCGTTCGGTCTCTGGATCGAAGTTGACGTACCCGCCGACTGCCTGGTTGGACAGCCACTCGTGCACCAGCCGTTCGTTCGTGTCCGTGCGCCGGGCGAGTTCTGCGGAGGTGACGGGTTCGGAGTCGGACATGGCACGGTACAGCCCCAGCCGGTCTCCGATGTGACTGAGCAGCACGCTCATCGCCGCGGCTGCGTCTGTGACGGCCTGAGCGAGGAACGCCTCCAGCGCTTGCGAGTCGATCTGTGGTGTCGTGGTCATCGGATCCCCCTTGTGTGTCGGCCTTTACGGCCTGTGCGTGGTCACCGCAATACTCACGTGGGCCACGACCTTCGGGCATCGGGAGATGCCCTCAATTTTTGGCGCAAGACCTGTTACCCGGGCAGCGCGCCTGGGCGCCTATCCCGGTGACGCCGTCGACAGTCTCGCCTCAGGCTCCGTCCTGTCCCTTCCTGGCCATGGCCACGAGGCCATAGATGTGGCGCCGAACGACATCACGGCCGTACTCGAACGACCTGGCGTCGCTGTCAAAATCTTCTCCAGCGCCGGACCGGGCAACTGGATCGGCGACACTGGAGGAATGCGCGAGATCTGGACGATCGGTCACTGGACGTGTCCCGAGCCGACCTTCATCGGCTTCCTGGACGCGCAACGCATCGACCTGCTGGCCGACGTCCGCGCGCATCCCGGCTCGCGCAGCAGTCCGCAGTTCGGGCGCGAGGCGATGCCGGAGTGGCTGGAGCGCGCCGAGGTCAGCTACATCCACCTGGAGGAGCTTGGCGGGAGACGCCGCAAACAGGAGGTCGACGCCGCGATCAATCAGGGGTGGCAGAACGCGAGCTTCAAGAATTACGCGGACTACACCTTGCTGCCCGACTACGAGGAGGGGATCGCCCGCTTGGTCGAACTGGCCAGCCGGAGCCGGGTCGCGGTCATGTGCGCCGAGCCGATGCCGTGGCGCTGCCACCGGTTGCTGATCGCGAACACCCTGACCGCGCGGGGCTGGACCGTACGCCACATCATCGGCGACGCTGAACCGCGGGTGCATCAGCTGGGTCAGTGGGGTGCGACGCCCGTTGTTGACGACGGGCGGGTCACCTACCCGGAGCCGTGACGTGGGCTGCCGTTCGCAGGCTCAGGCGCCCCACGCCGGGACCAGACTCAGTCCCGGGTCGGCTCTTTCAGGTGCGCGAAGGCGGTGTAGGAAGTCTGGGCGCCCTGGGCGGTCGCCGCCAGGGCGCTGACCTGGGCGGCGAATCGGGCCGCCTCAGCCAACGAAGCGCCGCCGGCCAGACGATGGGCGAGGGCGCCGGTGAAGGCGTCGCCGCACCCGGTGGTGTCGACCACCTCGACGGAGATCGGATCCACCACAGCGATGCGGTCGTCGCCGGTCTGGGTGGCGTCGAGCACCACCGAACCGTCCGCTCCAAGGGTGACCACGGCCCGGTCGACCCCCAGCCCGACCAAGCCGTCCAACGCCGTCGACCAGTCCTCGCCGACGTCGTCGCGACCCAGCACCAGCGCCGCCTCGGTGCGGTTCACCAGCAGCACGTCGGTGAGACCGAGCAGTTGTTTCGGCACGTCGGCGTACGGCGAGAGGTTCACCAGCACCTGGGCGCCGGCTGCCCGGCCGTGCTCGGCCGCCGCCTGAACGGCCCGCAGCGGCACCTCCAGGCACAGGCACACGACCGCGGCGTCGGCGAACTCCTCAGCGTCGACGGTGTCGGGGTCGTGGGCGCCGTTCGCCCCGGGCGAGACGATGATGGTGTTTTCCCCGGCCGCGTCGACCACGATCATCGCCGAGCCGGTGGCGTGCTCGGCCTCGGTCGTCACCCCGGACACGTCGACCCCCGCGTCGGTGGCCCGCCCGAGCAGGAACCGTCCGTTGGCGTCGTCGCCGACAGCGCCGATCAACCTCGCCGGCGATCCCAGCACCGCCACAGTCGCTGCCTGGTTGGAACTCTTCCCACCGGGGGCGGTGACCAGCTCCGATCCGCTAAGGGTCTCCCCAGGCTCGGGGAAGCGATCGACGTGGACCGTCAGGTCGGCGTTGAGGGATCCGAAGACCACCACCTGACCAGCCGCCCCGCTCACGATTCGACCTCTCCGATCCGTGCCAACGCGTCCACGACGAGATCCCAGAACTTGTGGTGATCGAGTTGCACTGCCACCGAGGTGGTGCAGTCCGCCGGGGCGGGCGCGCGGAAGTCCGCCACCGTCATGCCGACCGTGAGCCCTCCGCACAGCTCGATGTCCACCGGCACCCGCTGGGTGGTCATCACCGAGGGATCGATGACGTAGGCGACTGCGCACGGATCGTGGACCGGCGGGGAGTCGAAGCCCTGTGACTGCTGGTACATCGTGCCGAAGAACTCCAGCAGCTCGACCACGAAGCTGGCCGGTCGCGTGTCCAGCGCGGCGATCCGCTGCACCACCTCGGGGGTGGCCAGCGCCTGGTGGGTGAGGTCGAGGCCGACCATCATCACCGGCCAGCGCTCGTTGAACACGATGTGGGCGGCTTCGGGATCGATCTTGATGTTGAACTCGGCCACCGCGCTCCAGTTTCCCGTGTGATAGCCGCCCCCCATCAGCACCACCTCCTTCACCCGCTCCGCCAGCCGGGGCTCGCGGCGGACGGCCATCGCGATGTTGGTCAACCCGCCGGTGGGGACCAAGGTGACCGTGCCCGGCTCATGCGCCATCACGGTCTCGATGATCACGTCGACCGCGTGACGGGGATCGACCTCTCGCAACGGATCCGGCAGTTCGGGACCGTCCAGGCCGGACTCGCCGTGAATGGCGCTGGCGACTTCGATCTCCCGGACCAGCGGCCTCGGGCACCCGGCGGCGATCGGTACGTCGGTCAGCCCGGCGACCCGGGCCACCGCCAACGCGTTGTGCGTCACCTTGTCCAACGTCTGGTTGCCGACGACGGTGGTGACGGCCAACAGCTCGATCTCCGGGCTCCCGTGTGCGAGCAGCAGGGCGATCACGTCGTCATGGCCGGGATCGCAGTCGAGAATGATCTTGTGAGACATGGAGGCTCCATCCGCTGGAGGTTCGACCGCTCCATGGCACGCTACACGTACCAGGCCCAAGCCCGGCCGGCAGCAATACCGCGACTGGCCAGCCGAAAAACCCGTTGGTGGCCTCGATCAGGCTTGCGCCGACTCCGAGACGGGTGCGCTGCTGCCCTGCTCGTCCTGCGCGGTCATCAGCTCGATGATGGTGTCGCGGTCCGACGCCGCCGGAACTCCCCAACCGGGCTGGTAGTCGTAGACGTCGCGCAGCGACGTGGAGGCGGTCCGCCCGTCGAGGATCTCCACCGAGTCCACGTCGATGAGACCGGGATGCTCCACGCCGCAAGCCTCCGCCACCTTGACCAAATCACGGCGCAGCGTCTTGATGTAGTGCGCGGCTCGCACCGACTTCAGTTGCGGGTCGAGGCCGTGGGCCAGCCAGGGATTCTGGGTGGCCACCCCGGTCGGGCAGGTGTCGGTGTGGCATTTCTGCGCCTGGATGCAGCCGATGGCCAGCATCGCCTCCCGGGCCACGTTCACCATGTCGCAACCGAGGGCGAAGGCCACGACGGCGTTGTCCGGCAGGCCCAGCTTCCCACCGCCGATGAAGGTCACCTGCTGGTGCAGTCCCTGCTCGGCGAAGATCGTGTAGACCCGACTGAAGCCGAGCTGGAACGGCAGCGACACCGAGTCGGTGAAGATGAGCGGTGCCGCCCCGGTGCCGCCCTCGCCGCCGTCGATGGTGACGAAGTCGACTCCTCGGTCGGTGTCGGCCATCAGCGCGGTCAGTTCGTGCCAGAACCCGAGATCCCCGACGGCGGCTTTGATGCCGACCGGAAGGCCGGTCTCGGCGGCTAGCAGTTCCACCCAGTCGAGCAGGCTGTCGGGATCGGAGAACTCGGCGTGGCGGGAGGGGCTGATGCAGTCCTTGCCCTGGGGAACCCCCCGGGTGGCGGCGATCTCGGCTGAGACCTTGGCCGCGGGCAGCACACCACCGAGACCGGGTTTCGCGCCCTGGCTGAGTTTGATCTCCAGCGCGCGTACGGGGGCGCCGGCGACGAGGTCCTTCAATCGGGACAGCTCGAAACGGCCCTGCTCGTCTCGACAGCCGAAGTACGCGGTGCCGATCTGGAAGATCAGTTCCCCGCCGTGGCGGTGGTAGGGCGAGATGCCGCCCTCGCCGGTGTTCTGCAGGCAGCCCGCTTGCGCCGCCCCCGCGTTCAGGGCGGTGATGGCGTTGCCGGACAGGGAACCGAAGCTCATGGCTGAGATGTTGACCACGGATGCCGGCCGGAACGCGGCTCGTCGGCCCCGGGGCCCGCCAAGGATCTTCGCCGACGGCAGCGACACCTCGTGTCCGGCGGCGGGGGCCGACGGCGGGATGGCATGCCCGAAGGTCTGGTGCTTGATGACTGGATAGCCGGCGGTGTACTCGATGTCGTTGTCGGTGCCGAATCCGAAGTAGTTGTTCTGCTGTTTCGCCGAGGCGTAGATCCAGCGCCGCTGATCCCGGGTGAAGGGTCGCTCCTCGTTGTTGGCCGCTACCAGGTATTGCCGCAGCTCTGGCCCGATCTCTTCCAGCAGGTACCGGGCATGGCCGAGGACGGGGAAGTTGCGCAGCAGAGCGTGCCGTCGCTGCACCAGATCCCGAACGGCCACCGCACCCAACGCCGCGGCTGCGAGCGACGGCAAAGTCTTCGACCACTTCATCATGTCCTCCTGGTCTTGAACCGCCCGGCTCGGCGCCAACTGCGGCGGAGCTCCTCAACTCCCTCTTCCTACCACCCGACGAGGTGGCCGAGACCGAGCGGGCCGGGACGCCGCCGTAGTGGTATCTGGTCTGACACGATGCCCCGGTGACGATCATCGCTGCCGCCGACGGTTCCGCCTTGGGCAACCCGGGACCAGCGGGCTGGGGTTGGTACGTCGATCAGAGCCGCTGGGCGAGCGGTGGCTGGCCGCACGGCACCAACAACATGGGCGAGCTCACCGCTGTCCTCGATCTGTTGCGGCAGACGGCGTCGGTGGAGGAGGACCTGCTGGTCTACTGCGACTCCACCTACGTGATCAAGTCGATCACTCAGTGGATGCCCAACTGGAAACGCAAGGGCTGGCGCAAGGGTGACGGCAAACCGGTGCAGAACCTCGAGATCATGAAGGCGCTGGACGTCGCCATGCGCGGCCGGCGGGTGCGATTCGAGTGGGTGAAGGGACACACCGGACACGAGCTCAACGAGGCAGCCGACCGGATCGCCAACGCGGCAGCGGTCGCCTTCAGCATCGGTCAGGCGCCGGATCCGGGTCCCGGCTTCGGCGGCGATGGTGGGAACCGGGACGAGCACCCGTACGAGGGTCCAGCCAAGCACTCTCAGCCCGAGCCGGCCGACGACCTGCTCTCGCTGCTGGCCGAGACCGAGCCGCCCGCCGAGACCGAGCCGCCCGCCGAGACCGAGCCGTCCGAGGAGGAGCGGGTGGTCGCCTTCGAACGGTCCCTACTGCACGACGAGGTTCGCGCTGACCAGGCCGCGGTCGCCGCCCTGCTCCATCCGCGGTGGACTGAGATCGGCCGCTCCGGAAGGCTCTGGTCTCGTGCGGAGATGCTGGCCGCCGTCGCTCCGTTGAGCGAACCGGTAGAGGCGGAGTTCCTGGCGGTATCCCGTGTCGACGACCACACGATCCTGCTGGTCTGGCGCGCTGTGTCCAACCAGCGCAGCACGCTGCGGAGTTCGTTGTGGGTACGTGACCGGGGCGTTTGGCGGCAGCGCTTCCACCAGGGGACCGATGAGATTTGACCCGCCGCGGGGTTGCAGGTCAGTGGCGGAGTGCACACTGAGAACCATGCCGAGAGAGCGGAACGTCCTGGGCGGAGACCTCGAGCCGTGCGGTACCGACCCCGTCACCGGGTTCTATCGTGATGGCTGCTGCACCAGCGGTCCGGTTCAGGCTCGACATCTGGTTTGCGTGGTCGTCACCCGGGAGTTCCTGAATCACCAGCGGGTGTGCGGGAACGACCTGATCACGGCCATTCCGGGCTACGGATTCCCGGGGCTGCGGCCCGGTGACCGATGGTGCGTCGTGCTCGAGCGCTGGCTGCAATCTCACGAAGCCGGCGTCGCCGCCCCCATCGTTCTCGCCGCCACCAACGAGCGGGTGCTCGAACGAGTCGACCTGGACGTCCTCCGAGGCCTGGGTGTCGACGTGCCCGACGATCTCAGCTCACTGGACTGAGCGGGCCCGATCTACCGCCGGGTTCGACGACAGCTTCCGGGTTTTCTGGATCAGGTGTCGATGCCTGCTTCGTCCTCGGTCAGCGCCTCGGTATCGCGGGTGAGCGTACGCCCTTGGAAGAACTCCGGGGACTTGGCCCGCATGACGAGCATCAGGACCCCGCCAAAGATCAAAATGCCGAAAGCCAGGTAGAACACCAAGCCGATGCCGAAAATGGTGGCGCCACTGCCGTAGTCGGGGTCCATGCTCTCCACGACCGAGATGACGAAGACCACGGCCAGCATCAAACCGCCGAGCAGTGGGAAGATCAGTTTGAAGATGGTGTTGCGGAAGCTGCGAAAGACCTCCTGGCGGAAATACCAGGCGCAGGCGAAGGCGGTGATGCCGTAGTAGAAGCAGATCATGATGCCCAGGGCCGCGATCGTGTCGTAAAGGGTCCGTTCGCTGAAGATGGTGGTGACGACGTAGAAGGCGCTGGACGCGATCCCGGCGACGACCGCGGCAAAGGACGGCACCAGGAACCGCGGATGGACTGAGGCGAACTTCTTCGGGAAGGCGCCGTAGGCGCCCATGGCCAGCATGGCCCGCGCCGCGGGGAGGAAGGTGGTCTGCAGGCTGGCGGCACTGGAGGCCAGCACGGCCAGGAACAACAGCAGGCCTAGCCACTCGCCCATGACGGGACCGGCCAACGCACCGAACACGTTGTCGGCGGTCTCCGCATTCCCCAGGCCGAGGCCGGTGTCGCCGACCCCGCCGAACATCATCGCGGCCAGGGAGACCAGCAGGTAGGTCAACAAAATCGTCAGAATGGCCAGCAGCCCGGCGCGGCCCGGGGTCTTCTTAGGATCCTTGGCCTCCTCGCCCAGGGTCAAGGTCGTGTCCCAACCCCAGAACGCGAAGATCGACCCGGTGACTCCGGCGATGAAGGCCGCGGTGGACAAGCCGCCGAAAGGGCTGAACCAGCTGATGTCGAAGCTGAGTCCGCCGGGCGCGGTGCCGCGAGCCACTTGCACGAACGCCATCACGACGAACAGGGCCAGCACGGCCATCTGAAAGCCGACCAGGACGTACTGAATTCGTTCGGTGGTGGTGATCCCTCGATAGGCGATCGCGGTCGCCGCGGCGATGAACGCCAAGGTGGTGACAATGTTGATCCACTTCACATCGGCGAGATCGGCGATCCAGGGTTGGCCGACGATCCGGGAGATGAACAGGTAGAAGAACTCCACGGCCACCGCGCCCAGGTTGGACAACACGATGATGGTGGCGATGACCATGCCCCAGCCGGCGAGCCAGCCGACGTACGGACCGAAGGCTTTGGTCGACCAGGTGAACGAGGCGCCGCAGTCCGGGGTGTCCTCGTTCAGTTCGCGGTAGGCGTAGGCGGTGAGGAACATGGGAATGAAGCCGGCGATGAAGACGGCCGGCATCTTCAATCCGACGGAAGCGACGATGAGTCCGATCGTCGCGGTCAACGTGTAGCCGGGAGCCACGCTGGATACCCCCAGCATCGCCCCCGTCAGGGTCCCTACCTGACCGTGGGCCAGACCCTTGTCGATTGTTCCCGGCGCGGCCTCGTACTTAGCCGCAGCTGCCTTGTCGACCATGATCACTCCTCAACTCGGGTTGATCTATCCACGGGGACCGACGATGACCGGAACCGGACACACTCGCAGCAGCTTCCCCGACGTCGAACCGAGGAAGACTCGCGCCACCGGGCCCAACCGGGCCGAGGCGAGGACGAGCACTTCGCCCCGTTTCCAGTCGGGCTGAGCCATCGCCTGGGCGACGTTGCCGCCCCGCGCCACGAGGGTCTGCACCTGAAGTCCATCGGGCAAAGACGCCGCCACAGCCCTCAGTTGTTCAGCGGCTCTTGCCGCCTCTCGATCGCGCGCCGGACGGTCATCGACCCGATTCTGAAACATGGGGTACTCCGGGAAGACGAACGTGATCAGCCGCAGCGGCACGTCATACCGCTGGCACAGCTCCACGGCGGTATGCAGATCGGCGACATCGTCTTCGGATCCGCTGTAGCCGCATGACACGCGCTCGAGGTGGTCGGCTTCGGTAGCGGCGAAACCCTCCGGCGCGAACGCCAGCGCCGAACCGGAAGCGTGTTGGAGTGCGCCCCCGACGCTGCCGACGACGTAGCGTCCCATCACGCCGTAGCGCGCA
>JAKDLH010000384.1 GCA_030452945.1 Microlunatus sp.
GACTCTGGCGACCCCGAATTCCATGCCCACCACCAGGTCCGACCCGCTGGTCGAATCCCGCGATAGCGTCCGAGCCAGATGGCCGCCCACGGGCCGGGCGCCGGCGGAATACGGCGAGGGCCGCCCCCAGCGACGGGGACGGCCCTCGGTGCCGTACGGCTCGTGGCCAGGACGCTCAGCGGTCAGTGGCCCCCTCGCCCGGTTCGCCGGGCTCGGTGAAACCTTCGATCACACCGTCGAACTCCACCGGTGGAACATCGGGAGCCGTTGACCTCGGCACCCCGGTGAAGGTGAACGGCGTCTCCGAACCCGGATCAGCCACGTCGACCACCACGATCTCCCCCGACTTGAGCTCGGAGAAGAGGATCTTCTCGGCCATGTAGTCCTCGATGTCGCGCTGGATGGCCCGGCGCAGTGGCCGAGCACCCAACACCGGGTCAAAACCCCGCTGCGCGATCAGCGTCTTAGCCGCCGGGGTCAGCTCGATGCCCATGTTCTTGTCTTTCAACCGAATTTCGATCTGGGCGACCATCAAATCGACGATCCGCTCAATGTCTTCCTGCGACAACTGGCGGAACACCACGATCTCGTCCACGCGGTTGAGAAACTCCGGCCGGAAGTGCTGCTTGAGCTCGTCGGAGACTTTGGCCTTCATCTTCTCGTAGCTGCCGTCGGCGTCACCGGCCTGGCTAAAGCCCAGCGACACGCTCTTGGCGATGTCGCGGGTGCCCAGGTTGGTGGTCATCACGATGACGGTGTTCTTGAAGTCGACCACCCGGCCCTGGGCGTCGGTCAACCGACCTTCGTCCAGGATCTGCAGCAGCGAGTTGAAGATGTCCGGGTGAGCCTTTTCGACCTCGTCGAACAGGACCACGCTGAACGGCTTGCGACGCACCTTCTCGGTGAGCTGGCCGCCCTCCTCGTAGCCCACGTAGCCGGGCGGTGACCCGAACAGCCGCGAGGCGGTGTGCTTCTCGGAGTACTCGCTCATGTCGAGCTGGATCATCGCGTCCTCGTCCCCGAACAGGAACTCGGTCAGCGCCTTGGTCAGCTCGGTCTTGCCGACCCCGGACGGCCCGGCGAAGATGAACGAGCCGCTCGGCCGCTTCGGGTCCTTCAACCCCGCCCGGGTCCGACGGATCGACCGGGACAGCGCGCGGACGGCCTCGTGCTGTCCGATGTAACGCTTGCCCAGCTCTTCTTCCATCCGCAGCAACCGAGCCGACTCCTCCTCGGTGAGCTGGAAGACCGGGATCCCGGTGGCGGTGGAGAGCACCTCGGCGATGATCTCTTCGTCCACCTCGGCGA
The DNA here is from genome assembly GCA_030452945.1 of Microlunatus sp. Lineage (GTDB taxonomy): Bacteria > Actinomycetota > Actinomycetes > Propionibacteriales > Propionibacteriaceae > Microlunatus. The sequence goes on from JAKDLH010000384.1 coordinate 1,309, forward strand.
CCACGTCCAGGTCACCGGACTTCCACTGAATCTCCCGCTCCGACCGCGCGCTGAGCAGCTTCTTCTCGTCGTCGCGCAGACTCGCGGCCCGCTCGAAGTCCTGCGCGTCGATCGCGGCTTCCTTCTCCAGCCGTACGGCCGCGATCTTCTCGTCGAACTCCCGCAGATCCGGCGGTGCGGTCATCCGGCGGATCCGCAACCGGGCACCGGCCTCGTCGATCAGGTCGATGGCCTTGTCCGGTAGGAACCGGTCGGAGATGTAGCGATCGGCCATCTGCGCCGCCGCGACGAGAGCATCGTCGGTGATGGTGATGCGGTGGTGAGCCTCGTACCGGTCCCGCAGCCCGCGCAGGATGTCGATGGTGTGGGCGATCGACGGCTCCGCGACCTGGATGGGCTGGAATCGGCGCTCCAGCGCGGCGTCCTTCTCCACGTACTTGCGGTATTCGTCCAGCGTCGTGGCGCCCACCGTCTGGAGCTCACCTCGGGCCAGCATCGGCTTGAGGATGCTGGCAGCATCAATTGCGCCCTCGGCCGCCCCGGCCCCGACCAGGGTGTGAATCTCGTCGATGAACAGCACCACGTCACCGCGGGTCTTGATCTCCTTCAGCACCTTCTTGAGGCGCTCCTCGAAGTCGCCGCGGTAGCGGCTGCCCGCCACCAGCGCGCCCAGATCGAGGGTGTAGATCTGCTTGTCGCGCAACGTCTCGGGTACGTCACCGCGGACGATCGCCTGCGACAACCCCTCGACGACAGCGGTCTTGCCGACGCCTGGCTCGCCGATCAGCACCGGATTGTTCTTCGTCCGGCGGGACAGCACGGTCATCACCCGCTCGATTTCGGTCTCCCGGCCGATGACCGGGTCGAGCTTGTTCTCCCGCGCGGCCTGGGTCAGGTTGCGGCCGAACTGGTCCAACACCATGGATGACGACGGAGCGCTGCCCTGCTCGGGCGCCCCAGAGGTCGCGGCCTCCTTGCCCTGAAAGCCGCTGAGCAGCTGCAGAACCTGATTGCGCACCCGATTCAGGTCGGCGCCGAGTTTTACCAGCACCTGAGCGGCAACACCTTCACCTTCACGGATGAGTCCGAGAAGGATGTGCTCGGTGCCGATGTAGGAATGGTTGATCTGCAGCGCTTCACGCAGACTCAGTTCCAAGACCTTCTTCGCCCGCGGCGTGAAAGGAATGTGTCCGCTCGGAGACTGCTGCCCGTGGCCGATGATCTCCTCGACCTTCTGCCGGACCGCCTCGAGCGAAATTCCCAACGACTCCAAAGCCTTGGCCGCTACCCCTTCACCCTCGTGGATCAACCCGAGGAGAATGTGCTCTGTTCCGATGTAATTGTGGTTCAGCATGCGAGCCTCTTCTTGCGCCAACACGACGACGCGTCGGGCTCGATCGGTAAATCGCTCAAACATCGCTCTCCTCGTTGACTGTGCCGACTTGGTGATCCCTCGCGGAACCCAGCCCCGGCTGGGCACAACTCTAGTCCGGCGGCTCCAGCCCAAAAGGACTTCCCACCCGAGCGACTCGCGGGATCACATCACGACGGCGGCAGCGTTTGGCCCCGGGCGCGAAAATTTTTACCCCCGCGCCACCCCCCACACCCCCCCCCCGACCCACAAAACCCGGGTGCA
>JAKDLH010000385.1 GCA_030452945.1 Microlunatus sp.
TTGAAGGTGTTCGTCGCCAGCACGTCCACCGTCGTGCCGTCGCCGATGACTACCTGACCGGGTTCGATGATGCTGGCGTCGGCGCCGCCGTCGTCGGTCTCGGTCACCGTGCACACCGCCCCGGTGGGCAGTCCGTCGAAGGTCTGGGTGAGGCCGCCGTCGATGGACAGGTTGAACTCACCGTCGTTCTCGATCTCCACCGGTGTCGGTTCCCCGTTCACCGTCAGCTCGCAGCTCAGCTGGAACCAGAACAGCCGATCGTCACCGACCTGGAGCTCGTCACCCTCGATCTTCTTGATCACCCGAAGGGAGCCGACGTCGAACCGGTTGGTCACCGTCACCACCACTGGGTTCTCGGCCGAGTCGGCGGTGACCTCGAACTCGCCCTCCGGCGACACCGCTGAGGTGGTGGCCCCGCCGGTGCCGGTCTCGGTGACCTCACAGGTCGAGACGACGTACAGGTTCTCGACGGTCACGCTGAGCGGCTGATCTCCGCCGAGTTGGATCTCGCTGTCGAAAACCGTCCGGTCAGCGTCGTTCTCGTCCACACAGGTCAGCTGCACGGTGAACGGCCCGGCCCCGTACGTTTCCGCGCCCGAACCCGTGACCTCCTTGGTGATGGTCAAAGAACCGGTCGGGAATGTGTTGGTGAAGGTGACGGTGTTGGTCGTCACCGGATTCTCACCGTCCGGGGTGAGCACCAGCTCGATCGTGGTGCCGCCGGTGATCGTCTTCTCGTCGTCACCGCCGACGCCGGTGGTGCCCTCCGAGGTCGTGTCATCGGCCCCGTCGTTCTCGGTCTCGGTGGCCGAGCACTCCGAACCGGCGGGCAGTTCGGTGAAGGTGACCGGGTCGTCCTCGCTGTCGAAGGTGACCTCCATCGGATGGTCCGCCGAGTAGCCGGCGGCGTAGACGGGCTCGTCCAGGAACGTGCAGTCGACGGTGAAGGTGAACGGTCCGTAGCTGATCGGGTTACCGTCCTGGTCGACGGCGGAGTCTTCGACCTCCTTGGCGATGCTGAGTGAGGCCAACCGGTAGGTGTTGGTGGCGACGATCCGCACCGGATCCAGCGTGTCCCGCCCGACCGTCACCGTGGTCGCGGTGAAATCGGGGTTACCGACGGCGTCGCCGTCCTCGGTGACCGTGCACTCCGAGCCCCAGGGCAGGTCATCGATCCGGTACGGCTCATCGACCGCGACTGTGATCTCGGCGTCGTCGCCGAGGCGGACGTCTTCGCCGACCGACCTGCAGGTGACCTCCAGCGTGAACTCAGTCGGAGCCGCTTCCGCAGCCGCCCCCTCGACCTGCTTGATCACCTCCAGCGGCCCGGTGGCCAGCGCGACCCCGACCTTGTTACCCTCCGACTTCGGCGACAGCCCCTTGGCGTCCCCGTCGACAGTCTCGGCGGCCACCGCGACGGTGTTCCAGGCGATGGGGTCGGCACCGGCGGTCGGGGACTGAGCCGGTGCGGTGGTAGTCAGATCGAAGGTCAGCGTGCCGGCCGGCGGCAACATGGCCTCGTCGCCGGCGAAATCGGCCTCGATCAGGAGCGCCGTGGCGTCTTCTGGCAGATCGTCGAACCGATAGCCGTCCGCTGGATCGCTGACCTCTTCGCTCAGCGTCCATTCGTTCTCCGGACAGCCGTCGAGGGTCTCCAGATCGAGGGTGCACAGGTGCTGGTCGGTGTCGTAGTACACCCGCAGCGCCGTGACCTCACCCAGGCTCGCTCCGACGAAGGTCAGCGTCTGCGGGGTCGGGGTCCACTGTGAGTCGCGGGGCAGCGTCGTGATCGCGCCGGTGTCGTCCGGCGTGGGCAGCCGGTCGATCGCGTACACCTTGTCTTGGGGCAGGTTCCCGGTGTTGGTGAACCTCATTCGCCAGATGTCCTCGCCGCCCGGCTTGGTCACCGGGACGCAGCCGGCGACGAAGAAACCCTCGTCGTCGGCAGTACAGCCGTCCGGGTCGTCCCGGGTGTTCAGCACCCCGAGCTCGTCGTCGTCAGCCTGAACCGACTTCACCCCGCGCAGGGCACCGGCTTTGACCGGGTAGACGGTGGTGTCGGCCTGGCACTCCCCGCTGTCGTCGTCCAACGTGTCGTCGCAGTCGTCCCAGGCGCGGTCACCGGAGATGCCGGTGGTGTTGGTCACCTCGGTGTTGCTGGGCAGCCCGGTCCGGAACTGCAGGGCGACGGTGATGGTGTAGCTCTGGCCGACCTCGAGCACGGTGCCTTGCGGGAACGTGAAGGTCAACAGGTCCGGCTGCTCGTCCACGCTGACTTGGCCGGCGTCGGTCGGCATCGCCAGACCGCTGGGCGGAGTCGGTGCGTCCCCGTCGAGCGCGTACGTGTAGTGGTCGGTGGTGTCGGGGCTGAGCACCAGCAGCGGACCGTCGCTGTCGGACGGCAGCCGATCGGTGATCACCGGGTCGAAGATCGCCACGTCGCCGGTGTTGGTGAAGGTCAGCGTGTACGGGATGTCCTGCCCGGGTGCCTGGGCGCCGGTCGGGGACTTGGCGACCTCGACCGCGTTGTTCGCGTGCCGATAGCGGATGGTGTCGGTGTCGTCGTCGTCCGCGGTCAACGGCTCCCCGTTGATGGTGTCCGCGGCCCGGTTCTCACCCTGGATGGTGTCGGCGGTCTCGCCCGGCGCGTCCTCACCCGGTGCGGGGGCGTTGCCGGCCAGATCGCTCGGCACCGGTCCGCCGGTGCGCAGGTCGACGCGTCGCTGCACGGACAGATTCACGGTCTGCCGCGGGGTGGACGGGTTCTCCCAGATGGCACCGTCGGCCCGGGTGAAGGTGAACCGCAGACCTTGGACCTGGTCGGCCGTCACCCCGTCCGGCAGGACCAGGGTGGTGCCGGGCTCACCGATGACCCACTCGCCGCCGGTGCGGGTCACGGTGCCGCCGGCGGCGGCGAAGGTGCCGCCGACGTAG
>JAKDLH010000386.1 GCA_030452945.1 Microlunatus sp.
CTCCAGATGAGTCAACGACACGACCTACGCGGGCATCTTGAATGAGTCAACGCGGCGGGTTCGTCACACCTCGGGCAGCGACTAAGCTGAGTCGCTGCCCTCGCACGGGGCACATCACCCACCCGAGAACGCGAAGGGCACGACGTGGCGTCGACGAACGATCTGAAGAACGGGATGGTGCTGGACCTGGACGGCCAGCTGTGGTCGGTGGTCTGGTTCCAGCACCACAAACCGGGCAAGGGCAACACCGTCGTCCGGACGAAGCTGAAGCACGTGCTGACGGGCAAGGTCGTCGATAAGACCTTCAACTCCGACACCAAGGTCGACACCGCGAACGTCGACCGTCGGGAGATGCAGTATCTGTACCACGACGGCACCGGCTTCGTCTTCATGGACGTCTCCACCTACGACCAGCTCTCCATCGCCGACCAGACGGTGGGCGACGCCAAGAACTATCTGCTCGAGGGCCAGAACGCCACGGTGGCGATGCACGAGGGCAACCCGCTCTACCTCGATCTGCCGGCGTCGGTGGAGTTGGAGGTCACCTACACCGAGCCCGGCCTGCAGGGTGACCGCAGCACCGGCGGTACCAAGCCGGCCACGGTCGAGACCGGTCTGCAGATCCAGGTCCCGCTCTTCCTGACCACCGGGGCGAAGGTCAAAGTCGATACCCGGACCGGGGACTATCTCGGGCGGGTCGGCTCCTGAGCCGTTCCCCGATGACCTCAGCACCAGCCCGTACCGGGGCCCAGAGCAAGGCCCGCAAGCGCGCGCTCGACATCTTGTTCGAGGCCGAGTTGCGGGGTACCGACCCGTTGACCACGCTGGCCGAACGGTCCACCGATGCGGAGCCGCCGGTACGCGATTTCACCCGGTTCCTGGTCGAAGGGGTCGCCGAGCACCGCACCGCGATCGACGTCCGGATCGTGGCAGTCCTGGCCGACGGTTGGACGCTGCCCCGGCTACCCCGGGTGGACCGCACGATCATGCGGATCGCGGTGTACGAGATCGACCACAGCTCGGTGCCCGACGCGGTCGCGGTCTCCGAAGCCGTGGCGCTGGCGTCGCGGCTGTCGACCGACGACTCACCGTCTTTCGTCAACGGCGTGCTGCGCAGCGTGGTGGAGACCAGGCCCCAGCCACCGGGCTCGGCCTCGGGCGCGATGGGTTGATCCCGCGGCCGCGGCACAATGCGGGAATACCTTTGCTGGGCTGATATCCTCGACCGGATCAAACCACCCTTTAAGACCTGTCCTGTGAGGCAGGAAAGGACGGCATGCACTCAACCGGTTCCCCCCCGCCCGCCACCACTCCACCGCCACCGGCCATCCTGGTTCTAGAAGACGGGAGGACCTTTCGTGGCCGCGCCTTCGGCGCTATCGGAGAGACTTTCGGCGAGGCCGTCTTCGCCACCGGTATGTCCGGCTATCAAGAAACGCTGACCGACCCCAGCTGCCACCGCCAGGTCGTGGTCGCGACCAATCCCCACGTCGGCAACACCGGTTGGAACGACGAAGACGATGAGTCGAGTCGAATCTGGGCCGCTGGGTACGTGATTCGAGACGCTGCCCGGGTGGCGTCCAGCTGGCGGTCCCAGCGCGGACTGGAGGACGAGCTCAAAGCCCACGGAATCGTGGGGATGAGCGACGTGGACACCCGGGCCCTGACCCGTCACCTGCGCGACCGTGGCACCATGCGGGTCGGCGTCTCCAGCGTCGAAACCGACGCCGACGTGCTCCGGCAGCGGGTGTTGGAGCAACCGAAGATGCTGGGTGCACACTTGGCCGACGAGGTCAGCACCACCGACGCGTACGTGGTCAAGGCGATCGGGGACAAGCAATTCACCGTCGTAGCTGTCGACCTCGGCCTCAAGGCCATGACCCCGAACCGGATGGCCGAGCGCGGGATCGAGACTCATGTGCTACCCGCCACCGCGACCTTCGCTGACATCGCGGCTCGTCGGCCGGACGGCGTCCTGTTCTCCAACGGGCCGGGTGATCCCGCGGTCGCCGACGGTCTGGTTGACGTGCTCCGGCAGGTGCTCGAGGCCAAAATCCCGTACTTCGGCATCTGCTTCGGAAACCTGCTGTTCGGCCGGGCCTTGGGCTTCGGCACCTACAAGCTGATCTACGGTCACCGCGGCATCAATCAGCCGGTGATGGACCTGACCACCCGCCGCGTCGAGATCACGACTCACAATCACGGCTTCGCCGTGGACGCACCGATCGATCAACCCAGCACGACTCCGTACGGCACCGCGACGGTCAGCCACGTCGGCCTCAACGATGACGTGATCGAAGGACTGGAGTTGCGCGACGACAGCGGGATGCTGACCGCGTTCTCGGTCCAATATCATCCCGAGGCCGCGCCTGGCCCGCATGACGCCGGCTACCTGTTCGACCGCTTCGTCGAGCTGATGTCAGCGCGGTCCAAGGCAACCGAAGGGAGCCTGTGATGCCTCGCCGTACCGACATCTCCTCCATCCTGGTCATCGGCTCCGGGCCGATCGTGATCGGCCAGGCTTGTGAGTTCGACTACTCCGGCACCCAGGCTTGCCGGGTGCTGCGGGCCGAGGGATTCCGGGTGATCTTGGTCAACTCCAATCCGGCCACGATCATGACCGACCCGGAGTTCGCCGACGCCACCTACATCGAGCCGATCACCCCCGAATTCGTGGAGCAGGTGATCGCGAAGGAGCGCCCCGATGCGCTGCTGGCCACCCTGGGCGGTCAGACGGCGCTGAACGCCGCGGTCGCCCTGCACGAGAACGGGGTCCTGTCCGCTTATGGGGTCGAGCTCATCGGCGCGTCGATCGAGGCGATCCAGCGCGGAGAGAATCGCGAGCAGTTCAAGGAGATTGTCGAGTCCCTCGAGCTCGCCGATGACCCCACGACCCCGGACGTGGGCGTGGCGCGCAGCATCATCTGCCAC
>JAKDLH010000057.1 GCA_030452945.1 Microlunatus sp.
CGTAATTTAGTCATGGCAAGGATCAAGGCCCCCAAGCTGGGGGGATCAGCTCGGGTCACTGGGCGAGTTCATCGCAGCCCAGCGCCGGAGCGCGGAGCTCTCGCTGCGTCAGCTGGCCGAACAGACCGGGGTGTCCAACCCGTATCTGAGCCAGATCGAGCGCGGGCTGCGCAAGCCGTCCGCAGAGGTCCTTCAGCAGCTGTCCAAGGCACTGCGGGTGTCGGCCGAGACCCTTTACGTCAAGGCCGGGATCCTCGATCCCACCGACCACCCGACGACCACGGTCGAGACCGCGGTGCTGTCCGACCTCGCCATCACCGAGCGCCAGAAGCGCGTACTCATCGACGTGTACCAATCTTTCGTGAAAGAGAACGCCTCCGTGCAGGAGAACGCTGCTGTGAAAGAACCCGTGCAGGACGGCGCTACCCCATCCACTACTGAGAACACCACCGAGAACGAAGAAGGAGAATAACCATGGCCACCACCACCCGTCGCCAGACCCCCGCGCAGGCCCGCAAGGCCGCTGTGGATTCCGACTACACCCCGTTGTACGCCGCCGCCGGCCTGACCGACCTGGTCGCGGAGTCGATCAAGAATGTCGTCGTCGCCACCCAGGAGGAGGCCACCAAGCGCCTGACGCAGCTGCAGAGCAAGGGCAGCGAGCAGGCCAAGTCTGCCAGCGGCTTCGTGAAGTCGCTGCCGGATCAGGTCAAGGCGCTGCCCGAGACCACCAAGACTCGGCTCGCCGACGCGCAGAAGCAGAGCAAGGAACTCCTCGCCGAGGCCAGCACCACGTACGCCGAGCTGGCCGGCCGGGGCAAGAAAGTCATTGACGACAGCGTGATCGCGGTCCGCAAGACCTCGGCCGATGTCGCCGGCGACGTCGAAGAGCGGGTTGAGGACGTCCGTGAGGACCTCGTCGAGGCCGTCGACCCGGCGTTCGAGGCGGTCCAAGAGAGCGTCACCAAGGCCCGTCAGACCGTGACCGGCAGGTCGGCCACCGAGACCGTGACCCCGCGCGCGGCAGCCAAGGCGTCGGCCACTCGGCAGGCGAACGCCGCCAAGCGGTCCGCCGTTGCCCAGAAGGCCGCGGCGACGCGCAAGGCCAACGCGGCGAAAAAGGCGGCTGAGGAGGCGACCGCTGACAAGAAGGCGGCTGAGAAGGTCACCGCTGACAAGAAGGCGGCTGACAAGGCCACCGCTGACGCCTGAACCCGCCTGACGGATCTACACCAGACGAGGACCCCCGGTGTTCACCGATATCGGGGGTCTTCGCCTGTCTGGGCGGCCCTCAGCTGCGATAGACGATTACCCGGTCCCCGACGTGGACCCGGTCGAAGACCCACCGAAGCCTGGACTTGTTGCGAATGTTCACACAGCCATGGCTGCAGCCGTTGTATCCGCGTCGGGCGAAGTCGGAGGAGTAGTGCACGGCCTGCCCACCGGAGAAGAACATCGCGTACGGCATGGGCGTGTGGTAGATCGTCGAGACGTGATGCCGACTCTTCCAGTTCACCCGGAACCGGCCCTCCCGCGTCCGTGTCCGCGCGCAGCCGAATCGGGCGTCGAAGGTCTTGATGATGCGGGAGTTCTTTACGTAGTAGAGCTTGTCCCGCGTCTTGTCGATGCACAGTGCCCGTCCGGAGAACTTGCAGCGTCTGTCGAGCTTCTTAGAACCTTTGGACGACGAGCTGCTGGTGATCTTGATCGTGCCGGTCTTGGCGACCAGCTTTTGCCAGGTCGACCGGTTCACCTTGCCGGTCGCCTTCAGCCCGTGCTTTCGCTGAAACCTCTTCACTGCGGCCTGGGTCAAAGTGCCGTAGTAGCCGGTCGCGTTGGAACTGCCGAGCACCTTGGCCTTGATCAGCCTTCGCTGCAGCGCGGTGACGCCGCGGTTGGACTGGCCCTTCTTGGGTGCGGTGTACTTCTTCGACACGTAGGTCGCCGCGGCGGCGGACGGCGAAGTCCCAGTGGTCACGGTGATCGCCCCGAACAAGGCGGTGGACATCACGATCGCGATCAGGATGCGGATGACGCGCTTGCCCATAACTTCTCCTCGCCAGGTCGATGTCACTCACGGCGCGTGGGCGACAGACGGGTGGGGAAGGACCCGTGGTGCAGAGGCTGCACGGGACCATCCTGATACGTCCGCGGTCCATCCGCGATAGATCAGCCCAATTCTTCCGCTGATTCGCTGATTTGCTGATCAATCGACCGCGAGAGGGGAACTTCCCCGCCCGGGCATGGGAGACGAGATTCCCCGGCGCCGTCGGTAGTCAGGACTGCTTGGACCTGGACCGCGCCTTGCCTCGCTCGGTGGCGGAGAGGATGACCTTGCGGATCCGGACCGCGGCGGGTGTGACCTCGATGCACTCGTCGCCGCGGCAGAACTCCAGGGCTTGCTCCAGACTCATCGGCCTCGGCGGGATCAACCGCTCCAGCTCGTCGCCGGTGGAGGAGCGAACGTTGCTCAGCTTCTTCTCCCGGGTCGGATTGACATCCATGTCGTCGAGCCGGGCGTTCTCGCCCACGATCATGCCCTCGTAGACGTTGGTGCCCGGACCGACGAACATGGTCCCGCGCTCCTGCAGGTTGAACAGCGCGTACGAGGTGACCGCGCCGGTTCGGTCGGCGACCAGCGAGCCGGTCGGGCGGGTTCGCAACGCCCCGTGCCACGGCTCGTACGCCTCGAAGACGTGATGCATCAGCCCGGTGCCGCGGGTCTCGGTCAAGAATTCGGTCCGGAAGCCGATCAGGCCACGGGCAGGCACCACGTACTCGATCCGCACCCAGCCGGTCCCGTGGTTGACCATCTGCTCGAGCCGACCGCGCCGCAGGCCCATCAACTGGGTGACCACGCCGACGAAGTCCTCAGGGATGTCGATGGTCAGCCGCTCGACCGGCTCGTGCACCTTGCCGTCGATCTCCCGGGTGACCACCTGCGGCTTACCCACGGTCAGTTCGAAGCCCTCCCGACGCATCATCTCCACCAGAATGGCCAACTGCAGCTCACCGCGGCCTTGGACCTCCCAGGTGTCGGGACGCTCGGTCTCCAGCACCCGGATCGAGACGTTGCCGATCAGCTCCGCATCCAAGCGGGACTTCACCAGACGGGCGGTCAGGTTCTTCCCGGACTTGCCCGACAGGGGAGAGGTGTTGATGCCGATCGTCATCGAGATCGACGGTTCGTCAACTGTGATCAGCGGTAGCGGTCGCGGGTCCTCCGGGTCGGACAGAGTCTCGCCGATCGTGATGTCGGGGATGCCGGCAATCGCCACGATGTCGCCGGGCCCGGCCACCGACGCCGGCTCCCGAGCCAGGGCGTTGGTCATCAACATCTCCGACAGCTTGACCGTCCGAACGGTGCCGTTGGCCCGGCACCAAGCAACAGCCTGGTTGCGCTTCAGCGTGCCCTCGATGATCCGGCACAGAGCCAGCCGTCCGAGATAGGGCGAGGCGTCCAGGTTGGTGACGTGAGCCTGCAGGGTTGCGCCCTCGGTGTAGACCGGAGCCGGGATGTGCTCCAGGATCGCGGCGAACAGTGGGCCGAGGTTCTCGGTGTCCGGCAGGCTGCCGTTCTCTGGCCGCCGCGAAGACGCCCGCCCGGCCTTGGCGGAGGCATAGATCACCGGGAAGTCGAGGACGTCGGTCTCGTCGTCCTCGAGCAGGTCGAGGAAGAGCTCGTAGGTCTCCTCGACCACGTCGGCGATCCGAGCATCGGGCCGATCGACCTTGTTGATCACCAGGATGATCGGTAGCTTCTTGGCCAGCGCCTTGCGCAACACGAAGCGGGTCTGCGGGAGCGGCCCCTCGGACGCGTCGACCAGCAGCAGCACTCCGTCGACCATTTCCAGCCCGCGTTCGACCTCTCCACCGAAGTCGGCGTGACCCGGGGTGTCGATGATGTTGATCGTGACCTGCTCCCCGTCCGGGGCGACGTGCTTGACCGCGGTGTTCTTGGCCAGGATCGTGATGCCCTTCTCCCGCTCCAGGTCCATCGAGTCCATCACCCGCTTCTCCACGTCCTGACCGACCCGGAAGGCCCCGGACTGCCACAGCATGGCGTCGACCAGCGTGGTCTTGCCGTGATCGACGTGGGCGACGATCGCGACGTTGCGCAGATCAGCGCGAATGGGCATGCAGGTACTTTCGGTTCGACTACTACGGTGGCTCACCGCCCACGAGATTCGCGGCGGTCGGCGGGCAGTCTACTCAAGCGAGCGGTGGAGCGTTCATGTTCGACCTCTGTACCGGGGTAAGACAGTTGTGGTGACGTATGCAAAAGCGGCGGCAAGATCTCGAACGGATGCGTTCGAGGAGTGAGGAAGGACCACCACGGCGTATCTGTGCCAGTCGTTCCGGGAAACCTGGGCGTTGGCCGACGGTCCCGACGCCGAGCTTGATCCGTCGGTCGCCGAGCGGCTCTTCGGCTTCGCCGACCCTCTTGAGGCGATGAACTTCGAGCCGGTCTGAATCCCGGAGTCCGAGGCCCCGGACTGAGCTCAGCAGGCCAGACCATGGCGGGCCCCTGAACCCCAGTCGAGCAGTTGGTGCTTACAACGTAAAGTCGTCCCACGAGCGGCCGCCCGGTCGCCGCGAACAGGAGCAACATGAGCATCAATGACAAGGCGAGCGACGCCGCCTCGGGGGCCAAGGACGTGGCTCGGCAGAGCGGCGGGCCGATCAGCGCCCTGCACAACGTCGGCATCCGCAGCGAGTACGCCTACGCGGCCGGTCTGGCCTCGATCGCCCTGAGCTACGTCAGCTACTTCGTGAGCCGGGGCAAGAAGGGCGACGATAAGGCACAGTCGGACCGGTGGGGGATTTTCATCGGGCACTGGGCCCCGACCTTCTTCGCGTTGGGCGTGGCCCTCAAACTGGAGGAGGAGAACAGCTGAGGGCGTCCCCGTAGGCTGGAGTCGGCCGACGAGGAGACGAGGTTGACGTGGCCCGCACCGACGATTGGTTCAACGAGTCGTTCCGCGACGAGTACGACCAGCAGAACGCCGCGCTCGGCCGCTTCAATCTCGCCCTTTTCGGCAAGACGGGGGTAGGCAAGTCGACGCTGATCAACGCGATCTTCGGGGAGGAGGTGGCCCGGACCGGGATCGGCGAGCCGGTGACCCAAGGCAGCCACCTCTATCTGGATCGGGTCGGCCACCTCGGCATCGTCGACACCCGGGGGCTGGAGATCGGCACCCACGACCGCGAGATCCTGCGCGAACTCGACAAGGTGATCAAGGACAGTCGCAAGCTGCCGCTGTCGGAGCAGATCCACGTCGCCTGGTACTGCGTTCGTGGGATGGATCGCCGGTTCGAGGAGTCCGAGGCCGAGTTCATCCGCCGACTCGACGAGCTGGGCCTGCCGGTGATCGTGGTGTTCACCCAGGTGCCTCGCCGCAACGGGCACTATCACCCGGACACCGTGGCTCTGGCCGAGCAGGTCGTGGCCAAGCGGCTGCCGATCGAGAGCGGTCGGCCCTACATGACCTTTGCCAAGGCCGATGACTTCGCCGGCCAGGAGTCGTACGGTCTGCAGGACGTGCTCGATGCCACCTTTCGCTGCGCGCCGGAAGGCGTTCACGGGGCCCTCACCGCTGCGCAGGAAATCGATCTTTCGCGGAAGAACGCCGAAGCGCAGAAGGTGATCGGTGTCGCGGTGGCCAGTGCCGGTGGCGCCGCCGCCGTTCCGATCCCGTTCTCGGACGCGACGTTGCTGGTGCCCATCCAGCTGGGGATGATGGCCAAGGTCGCGCATCTCTACAAGATCAAGTTCGACCGGGCGGCGCTGATGGCGGTGGTCACCACGACGGCGGCCACTCAGGCCGGCCGGGCCACGTTCACCGGGCTGCTGAAGATGGTTCCCGGAGCCGGCACCATCGTCGGTGGTGCGATCGGTGCAGGAGTCGCGACCAGCTTCACCTACGCCATGGGCCAGGCCTGGCTCCGGGTCTGCCAGCAGGTGCACGCGGGCCGGTTGGCCGGCATCGACGGCGCCCTGGACAACGAGCAGCTGCGCGACATGTTCGTCGCTGAGTTCCGCAAGCGCCTCCCGCACAAGGACAAGTCGAAGGCCACCGTCCGTGCACCCTGACGAGCACTAGATCGACGTGGTCATGACTATTCCCGATGTCGGCCGTCTGCTCGAGGACGAGCCGGTCCACGACCAAGTGGTGTTCGACACCCGTCTGCAGCGTTACTGGCCCGACCTGTTGGCCGGACTGGCCGGCATCTACCCCGACCGCGCGGTCGAGTTCGCCGAGCGGGCGGTGGAGATCGCGGCGGTCAGCTTCCGGCACCGGCCCGAGGACCTGCGGCTGCTGGACCTGCGGCGACACGCTGACCCGCAGTGGTATCAGCACCCCCGGATGCTGGGCTACGTGGCCTACGCCGACCGGTTCGCTGGGGATCTTTCCGGCGTGGTCGACAAGATCGACTATCTGACCGACCTGGGGGTCACCTACCTGCATCTGATGCCGCTGCTGAAGGCGCGTCCCGGTGCCGACGACGGCGGATACGCGGTGATGGACTTCCGCGCCGTGCGGCACGACCTCGGGACTGTGGATGATCTGCGGGATCTCGCGACCGCGCTGCGCCGGTCCGGCATCTCCTTGACCGTGGACCTCGCCCTGAACCACGTCGCCAGTGAGCACGCCTGGGCTCGGGCTGCGGCGGCCGGGGACCACCTGTACCGCGACTACTTCTTCATGTTCGCCGATCGCGATATCCCCGACGCCTACGAGCGCACCCTGCCGGAGGTGTTCCCCGACTTCGCGCCCGGCAACTTCACGTTCGACGATGAGTCTGGTTCCTGGGTGTGGACGACTTTCAACCACTGGCAGTGGGATCTCAACTGGCGCAACCCGGAGGTGTTCTTCGAGTTCGTCGACATCATCTGCTGGCTGGCGAACCTGGGCGTGGAGTGTCTCCGGCTCGACGCCATCGGGTTCATCGTGAAGAGACTGGGCACCGACTGCCAGAATCAGCCGGAGGTGCACGCCATCACTCAGGCGCTGCGAGCCGTGGCCCGGATCGCCGCACCGGCGTTGATCTTCAAGGCGGAGGCGATCGTCGGCCCGACCGAGCTGCCGCCCTACCTGGGCGTCGGCAAGCACGCCGGTCGAGTGAGCGACCTGGCCTACCAGAATTCATTGATGGTGCAGATCTGGTCGGCCCTGGCCACCAAGGACACCCGACTCTTCTGTGCCGCGATGAACCGTTTCCCGGTCAAGCCGGCGACGACGGCATGGGGCACCTACCTGCGCTGCCACGACGACATCGGCTGGGCGATCGACGACGACGACGCCGCCTCGGTCGGTTTGAACGGCTACGAGCACCGGCGGTTCCTGGCCGACTTCTACGCCGGCAGCTATCCGATGAGTGACGCCCGCGGACTGATCTTCGGCGAGAACCTGATCACCGGCGACCGACGGATCAGTGGCACGGCCGCGTCCCTTGTCGGGATCGAGGTGGCTCTGGACACCGGAGACGAACAACATCTCGACCTCGCCGTTCGGCGACTGCTGCTGGCGTACCAGATCGTGCTGGGATTCGGCGGCCTGCCGCTGCTCTACATGGGTGATGAGCTGGCGCTGCGCAACTACTACGGCTTCGTTGACGACCCCGAACACGAGGGCGACAATCGCTGGGTGCACCGTCCGCCGATGGACTGGGAGGCGGCCGAGCGCCGGCACGTCGTCGGGACGCTCGAGCACCGAGTGTGGCGCGGGCTGCGGCGCGCCGTGAGCGTGCGGTCCGATTTGTCGAGCATGGATGCCTCGGTGGAGACTGAGGTGATGGACCCGGTCAACCCAGCCGTGCTGGTCTTCCAGCGGCACGGCTCCACCCAGCACATGGTCGCTCTCTACAACGTGACCCCCGAGGAGCAGCGGCTGCCCCGGTGGGTGGTGCCGGCCGGTAACTGGGCTCGCGACGCGCTGAACGACGAGGTGCCGCTGTCCGACGCCGACATCGTGCTGGCGGGCTACCAGACACGCTGGTTGGTCCAGCCAGCATGATCGACCTAAGCGGCGACGGTGCGGCGAAGACGGGTGCGGCCGTCGTGCGCGCTGCGTTGCGCGACCTCGATCTGACCTGGTCGGAGATTGACGGCGGTCTGTTCTCGGTGACCCTGCCCGGGACCCAGAAGCTGCAGACCGAGTGCGCGCTGGAAGTGGGGCGCCACGGTTTGGCGATCCGCGCGTTTGTCGCTCGCCGCCCCGAGGAGAACGAGGCGGGGGTGTTCGGTTGGCTGCTGGAGCGCAATCTCAAGCTCGGGATGGTCGCCTTCGCTCGGGACAGACTCGGCGACATCTACCTGACCGGACGGCTTCCGGTCGAGACCCTCACCCCGGGTGCGGTCGACCAACTCCTGGGGATCGTGGCCGAGGCCGCCGACTCCTCGTTCAACATCATCCTCGCGCTCGGGTTCGCCGACAGCATCCGGCGGGAGTGGCGCTGGCGCCGAGCGAGGGGAGAGTCGACCGCCAACCTGGCCGCCTTCACCCATCTCGACCCGGGACCCGCCCCCTCCTGATCGAAATTCTGTCGAGCCTGCCTGACTGTGTCGGGTTAGCTCGACAGAAGTTGTCTGAGGGTGTCGGTGCGGCCGTTGGGTCGGAGTCGGTGGCTGGCACGCGGAGTTCACCCCTAGAGTGAGCCCATGGCTGCCACGTTGATCCTGCTTCGCCACGGCGAGAGCGAATGGAACGCCAAGAACCTGTTCACCGGATGGGTGGACGTTGATCTGACCGCCAAGGGCGAAGCCGAGGCGCTTCGCGGCGGTGAGCTGCTGGTTGAGAACGACCTGCTGCCCGATGTGCTCCACACCTCGTTGTTGAAACGCGCGATCCGCACCGCTCACATCAGTCTCGCGATCGCCGACCGGCACTGGATCCCGACCAGGCGTTCGTGGCGGCTGAACGAGCGTCATTACGGAGCCCTGCAGGGCAAGGACAAGGCGGCTACCCTCGCGGAGTTCGGCGAGGAGCAGTTCATGATGTGGCGGCGCTCCTACGACACCCCGCCCCCGCCAATCGACAACGACGACGAGTTCTCCACCTTCCACGACCCCCGTTACGCGGCACTGCCACCCGAGTTGCGTCCGCAGACCGAGTGCCTGAAGGACGTCCTGGAGCGGGCGCTGCCGTACTGGTACGACGAGATCGTGCCCGACCTGGGCGCCGGCAAGGTGGTGCTGGTCGCCGCCCACGGCAACTCCCTGCGGGCGATCGTCAAGCACCTCGACCAGATGGGTGACGCGGAGGTCGTCGGTCTGAACATCCCGACCGGGGTGCCGCTGCTCTACGAACTCGACGATGAGTTCAAACCGACCACGGTCGGTGGCCGCTATCTTGATCCTGACGCAGCGGCCGCGGCTATCGAGGCGGTCAAGAACCAGGGCAAGAAGTAGCCCGGCCAACTCTACTGACGACCAGTTGGGGCGCAGCCGGGCTGATTCGGCTACGCCCCAACGGTTTCGTCGTGAGAGCCTGCGACCTACTTGGAGGCCACGATCTCACCGGACTTGACCCGATCCCGGTAGCCGAAGATCTCCTTGCGCAAGACCCGCGCCAGGATGTAGAGACCGACGATGTTGGGCAACGACATCGCGAAGATGGCCGAGTCGGAGAAGTCGATCACCGAGCTCAGGGACGCAGCCGAGCCGATCACGGTGAACACGCAGAAGACGCCCTTGAAGACATTCTCCGCCTTCTGGCTGTCCCCGAACAGGTAGCCGATCGCCTTCATGCCGTAGTAGCTCCAGCTGATCATGGTGGAGAACGCGAAGAAGATCACCGAGATCGCCAGGACGACGGGGAACCAGGAGATCACCGATTCGAAGGCGGTGGACGTCAGCTGGACCCCGCCGAGCTCGGTCGCGTCGGGCCGCGCCCAGGCTCCTGTGATGACGATGGTCAACGCCGTCATCGTGCAGATCACGATGGTGTCGATGAACGGCTCGAGCAGCGCCACGTAACCCTCGGTGGCCGGCTCATCTGTCCGGACGGCCGAGTGGGCGATCGACGCCGAACCGACACCGGCCTCGTTGGAGAACGCCGCCCGCTGGAAACCGACCAGCAGCACCCCGACCACACCGCCGGTGATCCCTTCCGGGGAGAAGGCGCCGCTGAAGATCTGGACCATGGCGTTCGGGATGGCGCCGAAGTTGACGATCAGCACGAACAGGCAGGCGGCGACGTAAATAATCGCCATGCCGGGCACGATCTTCTCGGTGACCCGCGCGATGCTCTTGATCCCGCCGATGATCACCACCGCGACCAGGATCGCGAAGATCAGTCCGATCACCCACGGGTTGCGACCCAGGAACGTCTCGGTGCCGCCGGTCACGTTGATGATCTGCTGGGAGGCCTGGTTGGATTGGAACATGTTGCCGCCGCCGAGCGAGCCACCGACGGTGCAGACCGCGAAGAACCCGGCCAGGAACTTCCCGAACCGCATGTTCGTGACCTTGCCGACGGCATCGCGTAGGTAGTACATCGGGCCGCCGGAGACGGTTCCGTCACTGTGCTGGCGGCGGAACTTCACCCCAAGGGTGCACTCGGCCATCTTGGTGCTCATGCCGAGGAACCCCGCAACGATCATCCAGAAGGTCGCACCCGGTCCCCCCAGGGCGATCGCGACGGCGACGCCGGCGATGTTGCCGAGGCCGACCGTGCCGGAGACCGCCGTGGCCAGCGCCTGGAAGTGCGAGACCTCGCCGGCCTCGTCGGGGTCGTTGTCGTACTTCCCGCTCACCAGTTGGATGGCGTGCTTGAACCCCCGGATATTTTGGAAACCGAGGTAGACCGTGAAGAAGCCGCCGGCGACGATCAGCCAGACCACGATCAGCGGGATCTCGACGCCACCGAGGGTCACCGAAAAGAAGATCACCGAAGTGACGAAGCCCGACAGGGCGTCGAACCAAGCGACGGGATTCATCAGGGCACCACCGTTACCGGAACGGGCGCGTGCTGGACCAGGCGACTGGCCACGCTGCCGAACAACGAGACCTTCAATCCCGAGTCTCCGGTCCGGCCGACGATCAGGTGTGCCGCCTTCCGCTCCTCGGCGATGTCGATCAGCAGGTCTGAGGGCTTACCGTGCCGGACAAGGGTTTCCACTGGCTTCTCCAGATCTTTGGTCAGCGCGACCATCGGCTCGATGACTTGCTCCTCGGCCGCGGCGATCTCCGCTTTCCGTTCTCGGGGGCGGTAGTCGTTCTCGGCTTGCGTCTGAAAGGAGTACGGCGACCACGGGATCACGTGGACGATGATGAGAGGCAGGTCGAGGGATCGGGCGATCCTGGTCGCCAATTCGACTGCGCGGGTGGAGGAGTCGGATAGGTCGACTCCGACGATGATTGTGCTCACAAGGCCCCGTTCGTGGTTACGTGTCGTCCTTGGGATGCACCCGGCTAGATGCACGGTCCGGGAGAAACGTAAACGAGAAAACCCTGAGAGCGCCACCCCCGCCGCCGGATTCGGGAAACGCATTAAACCTAAGTACTGCCACTTCGTGAAGTTTTTACCTGGTAGCGGTCGTGCAGCGCGACTTCTCCGGCACGGCTGTCCTAGCCTTACTTCTAAGGCTGCGGCCAGTACTCGGCTTCGGGGAACTCTCCGGTCACCACGTAGATGATCCGGCGGCCCATCGAGGCCGCGTGGTCGGCGATCCGCTCGTAGTAGCGACCGAGCAGTGCGACGTCGATGGCGGCCTCCACGCCGTACTCCCAGTCGTCGCCGAGCATCACCCGGAACTGACTGAGCCGCAGGTCGTCCATCTCCTCGTCCCGGGCCCGAAGGTTTTCCGCGCTCTCGATGCTGCGGGTGTTAAGGGTCTGACCGGCAGTGACGACCATTTTCTCCGCCACGTCGCCCATCCGGACGAAGTTCGGCCTCAGTCGGGGCGGGACTGCCACCTCGGGGTAACGCAACCGGGCGATCTTGGAAACGTGCGCGGCGAGGTCGCCCATCCGCTCCAGTTCGCTGACCATGCGCAGCGACGCGACCACGGTTCGCAACTCACCGGCCACCGGCGATTGACGCGCCAGCAGGTTAAAGGCGCGCTCCTCGACCTGGCTCTGCATCTGATCGAGTTCGGCGTCGTCGCCGATCACCTGCTCGGCCAGATGGATGTCGGCCTCTAGCAGAGCGGTCGTGCTCAACCGTACGGCGATCACGACCTTCTGGCACATCAGCACCAGGTCGGCCAAGATGTCGTCCAACTGCTCGTGATAGGAGTCGCGCATCACAGTCCTTTGCAGATCCGCCACGGGCCTTGGAATGCCGAGCCTATGCCCGGACCATCCCAGCAGGGACAGGGCCGACGTCAACGGCGGCTGAACGGCCGCCGATCCCGGTCGCGTGCTGAGCGCGGCGCCCGGTGAGCGGACCCGCCGCGGTTGCGTCGCACCTTAGAATCGCCGGTGTGAACTGGGTGGGTGTACTGCTCGGCGTACTCGGCTTGCTGGTCGGCATCGGGCTGGGAGTGGCCGCTGCTGCCCTGCAACGGCGGAGTCGGCAGGTCGATCGCCTCACTGTCCCGGAGAGGCGCGAACTGGTTGTGCCGGAAGGTGTCCGACACGTCTTGGCGGTGATTCGCTCGGCCGGGGTCGTGGCCGGGCCCCACGACGAAGTGATCGAGTCGACCCCGCTGGCCTTGAACCTCGGTCTCACCAGGGGCAGCCGGATCGTGGTTCCCCGCCTGCTCGAGCTGGTCCGACAGGCGCGTCAGACCCAGCAGATGATTGCCGAGGAGGTCGACGTACGTCGCGGCTCCCGGATTGCCGACACTGACCTCTTGCTGGATATTCGGGTGGCGCCGATGTCGGACGGCATCGTGCTGGTATTGGCCGACGATCTCACCGACGCGCGGCGGGTGGAGGCTACTCGCCGGGACTTCGTGGCGAACGTGAGCCACGAGCTGAAGACCCCGATCGGGGCTATCGCCTTGCTCGCCGAGGCCGTCGGGGAGGCCGCCGACGATGCGGAGGCCGTCCGCCGCTTTGCCTCCCGGATAGAAATCGAGTCTGCTCGGTTGGTCGACCTGGTCAGCCAGATCATCGTCTTGTCCAGACTGCAGGCGGACGACCCGATGGGGCGCGCCGAACCGGTCGCCGTCGACGACATCCTGGCCGAGGGGGTGGACCGCTGCCGGGTCGACGCCGAGCGACAGCAGGTCATGATCACGATCGCCGGCGATCAAGGGCTGTATGTGGCCGGAAACCAGCTCCAACTCTCCACCGCAATCGGCAATCTGGTCGAGAACGCTCTCGTCTACTCCGAGCCCGGCGCGCGGGTGGTCGTGGCCGCTCGGCGGCAGATTCACAACGCAGACGATTATGTCGACATCACCGTGTCCGACAACGGTATCGGCATCCCGCCCGACCATCTGGAACGGATCTTCGAGCGCTTCTATCGCGTTGACTACGCCCGCAGCCGCGCTAACGGTGGCAGCGGACTGGGCCTATCCATCGTCAAGCACATCGCCAC
Source organism: Microlunatus sp. (assembly GCA_030452945.1). Taxonomy (GTDB): domain Bacteria; phylum Actinomycetota; class Actinomycetes; order Propionibacteriales; family Propionibacteriaceae; genus Microlunatus. Next base: position 13,494 of record JAKDLH010000057.1, read on the forward strand.
AGTCCATCACGGCGAGGTGCTCGTGTGGAGCCAACCCGGACGGGGGTCGACCTTCACGATGCGGCTACCGGAGCATCAACCGCTTCGGCCGACCACCGAAGCGGCCACTCAGGACGCGACTCCTGACGAGAAGACTGTCGAGGACCGCGACGATGCCGTCGTCTCGGCAGCTGGCTCCGATCCGAGCCGGAGCTGACCGGATGACCCGGGTGCTGGTCGTTGAGGACGAGCCGTCGTATCGGGACGCGCTCGCCTACATGCTCCGCAAGGAGGGTTTCGATGTCGTCGAGGCGGCGAACGGCGCCGAGGGTCTGTCCGCCTACGACGCGGGCGGCGCCGACATCGTCCTGCTCGACCTGATGATGCCCGGGATTCCCGGTACTGAGGTGTGCCGTCAGCTGCGCCAACGCGGTTCGGTGCCAGTGATCATGGTCACTGCTCGGGACAGCGAGGTCGACAAGGTGGTCGGGCTGGAGTTGGGCGCCGACGACTACGTGACCAAACCGTTCAGCCAGCGGGAGCTGGTGGCTCGGATCCGCGCGGTCCTGCGTCGCGGTCAAGACGTCGAACCGACGCCGGACGTGCTGGAGTCCGGTGGCGTTCGGATGGATGTCGAGCGGCACGAGGTCGTGGTCGACGGCCATTCCGTGCGTCTGGCGCTGAAGGAGTTTGAGTTGCTGGAGATGTTGCTCCGCAACGCGGGCCGGGTAATGACTAGGGACCAGCTGATTGACCGGATCTGGGGCGCAGACTACGTGGGGGACACCAAGACCCTGGACGTGCACGTAAAGCGGTTGCGGACCAAGATCGAGTCCGACCCGAAACGCCCCGAGCGACTACTGACCATCCGTGGACTGGGCTACAAGCTCCAGAGCTAGTAGCCTGTCGCCCCCAATCTCCCGGGTTTCGCGACGCCCAGGCCCGCACCTCGCTGCGTTCTCCTCGGTCAAGATACGACCCGGTATCCCTCCCTCGTCGGCCTGGCGACGCACGCACCTGGACCCCGCCACGCCTGGAGAATTGGAGGCGACGGGCTACTAGGTGGCTGGTGTCGAACAGGGTCTGGCTGGGTCGGCGGTTGATCTGAGGGTG
>JAKDLH010000387.1 GCA_030452945.1 Microlunatus sp.
GATGAACACCGGCAAAGCGTTGACGAATCCCACTCCGGCTTCGAGCGCCGCCTGGGCGTAGAACCGATCGGCAGCCTCCGACCCCACCGGCAGATAGGAGACCAGCACGTCGACCTTCGCCGCACGCAGCGCGGCCACCACGTCAACCGGTGCTTCGCTCGACTCGCTGATGGACTCGAGGTAATACTCGCCCAGACCGTCGAAGGTGTGGCCGCGCTGCACGACCACCCCGAGCGGAGGAACCTCGCAGATCTTGATCGTATTGTTCTCCCCGACCCCGATCGCCTCGGACAGGTCGAATCCAACTTTCTTGGCGTCCACGTCGAACGCCACGACGAACTCGATGTCGCGCACGTGGTAATTCCCGAACTGGACATGCATCAGACCCGGAACCCGAGCGGCCGGGTCGGCGTCGCGGTAGTAGTGCACGCCTTGCACCAGCGATGCCGCACAGTTACCGACCCCGACGATTCCCACCCGCACCGTGCTGGACTCGTGGTCCACGTTCATCTCCTCGCTTACCCCACCGCGCGATCGCGCGGGTTCGCTGATGTCGTCTTGCACAACTTCATCTCTGGTCGTCTCTATTCCTGGTGGCGCGCGGGGTGCAGGTGCGGGCATCGCCGAGCCGACGAAAATAGTACTTGCTACCGGTCGAACCACCACGCCGGGAGTGCCGATCGAACACCCGGTCGGAGATCGCCGGCGAAATGGGACTAGGTTCTCTACTCAACCTATAATTCTCCTCACCTGAGATCCTCGCGAAGGAGCCGTACCCGTGCAGATTGTCGCGATCGTGGTGTCGCTGGCGATCACCGTCGTCGCCGTTGTGCTCGCCGTTCTGGCGATCCGCTCGATGCTGGCCGTCATCCGACTCGGCCAGCCGGCGTTCGATCGGCACGATCGTCGCAGCCAGCGTTGGAAGGGGATGCTGACCGAGACCCTGGCCCACACCCGGATGTTGCAGTGGCAGCGGATCGGGGTGTTGCACTGGTTCGTGATGATCGGCTTCATCACGTTGAGTTCATTGGTGGCGACGGCGTACGGGCAGGTCTTCGACCCCACCTTCGCGCTGCCTGTCATCGGCAACTGGATCGTCTTCGAGTGGTGGGCCGACATCTTCTCCTGGCTGACCTTGATCGGTATCACTGGTCTGATCATCGTCCGGCAGCGCAACCACCCTCGCGCCTTCGGCCGGCGGAGCCGGTTCTTCGGGTCCACCTTCTGGCAGGCCTACTTCGTCGAGGCCGTCATCTTCGGGGTGATCGTCTGCGGACTGGTCCTCCGCGGCCTGGAGTACGCGCACGGGGTGGGCAGTCGCTGGGACTTCCCGCTGACCTGGTTCATCGGCGTACCGTTCGAAGGGTTGTCCACCGCGGCCCTGGACAACCTGGTCTACCTGATCGCCATGGTCAAGATCATCATCTCGATGGTCTGGCTGATCGTGCTCGCGCGCAACGTCACCATGGGCGTGGCCTGGCACCGATTCAGCGCCTGGTTCAACATCTGGTTCAAGCGCGATCCCGGCCAGACCGCCCTGGGACGGCTTGATCCGATCATGGTGGAGGGCAAGCCGCTGGACTTCGAAGAGCTGGAGGAACTCGACGAGGATGCGGCCCTCGGGGTGGGCAAGGTCGAGGACTTCAGCTGGAAGGGCTTGCTGGACTTCACCAGCTGCACCGAGTGCGGTCGGTGTCAGTCTCAGTGCCCGGCTTGGGCCACCGACAAGCCCCTGTCGCCCAAGCTGTTGATCATGGGTCTGCGTGATCACGCGTACGCCAAGGCGCCCTATCTGCAAGCAGCCGAGGAAGCGCGAGGCTCGTTGCCCGAAGCCACGGTCAAGGCTGCCGAACGGCCGCTGGTGGGCAGTTCGGAGCTGTTCGGCGTGATCGACCCCGACGTGCTGTGGTCCTGCACCTCGTGCGGCGCCTGCGTCCAGCAGTGCCCGGTCGATATCGAGCACGTCGACCACATCATGAATATGCGTCGTCACCAGGTGCTGCTGGAGTCGGACTTCCCGTCCGAGCTCAACGGGCTCTACAAGGGATTGGAGAACAAGGGCAATCCCTGGAGTTCCCCGCCCAACCAGCGGATGGCGTGGGCCGCGGACCTGCCGTTCGAGGTCAAGCAGGTCGGCGTCGACGTCGAGGACCTGACCGAGGTGGAGTGGCTGTTCTGGGTCGGCTGCGCGGGGGCCTTCGAAGACCGGGCTAAGAAGACGACCCAGGCGGTGGCCGAGTTGCTGCACCTGGCCGGCGTCGACTTCGCCGTCTTGGGCAAAGGGGAGACCTGCACGGGTGACCCGGCCCGCCGCACCGGCAACGAATTCGTCTTCGCCGGCTTGGCCACCGAGAACGCGGAGGCCCTCACCGACGCCAAGGCCACCAAGGTCGTGGCCACCTGTGCGCACTGCTTCAACACGCTGAAGAACGAGTACGGACAGTTCGGTGTCGACCTCGAGGTCGTCCACCACACCCAGCTGCTCAACCGGCTGGTCCGCGACGGCAAGCTCACGCCGCTGCCGCCGACCCCCGGTGACGCCGAGGAGAAGGTGATCACCTACCACGATCCCTGCTTCATCGGACGGCACAACCAGGTGTACACCCCGCCGCGCGAGCTGCTGTCGGTGATCCCCAACACGACGTTCGAGGAGATGCCCCGTAACGCCGAACGCTCCTTCTGCTGTGGAGCTGGCGGGGGCCGGATGTGGATGGAGGAGAACATCGGGGAGCGGATCAACATGAACCGGACCAAGGAGGCCGTGGCTACCGGTGCGGATCAGATCGCGGTCGGTTGCCCGTTCTGCCGGGTGATGCTCTCCGACGGTCTCACCGCCCAACAGCAGGTGGGCGAGGCGCGCGAGGAGGTCGAGGTGCTCGATGTCGCCCAGCTGCTGTTGGCCTCGGTCAAACGCGGCGA
>JAKDLH010000058.1 GCA_030452945.1 Microlunatus sp.
CCGATCGTGCCGACCACGGCGTCGAAGGCCGGCCTGCTGACCGCGAACCTCGCCAGCATGGGCGCCTCAGCGGATCGCGCGATCAGCACCCCGCCGCCGATGGCCATTGCGAGAGCGACGACCAGACCGGTGGGTCGGAGCCAGCGCGCGGCTGGCTGCGGCGGCGCCCCCGTCATCATCAGCACCCCGCCGAGGACCAGCAGGGATATGACGACCCCGGCGGCGAGCGGCCAGCCAGGAAAGCTGGCCGCCCAGAACTGCACTGCTACCGCGGTGCCGCCCAGCAAGACGATCCCCGCGGCACGCAGACACTCCCGATCAGCAGACGTGGCCGTGGTCACAGGCGGAGCCTAGGCCGTCGACCCGGTGCCGCCTTCGTTCGACGCGCGACCCGATGCGCAGACGTTACGTCAGATGAGTCCGTAGCCGCTTTCCTCCGCAGCTGTGCTCGCGTCAACGTCGAGACGCAGCCCACCACTTGGCCGGCGGTCGCCTCAGGACTCAGTTGCCAGTGGCTTCTTTGACGGTGGCCTTGGCTTTGTCGAGCAGATTCGGTCCGGCGGTGGTGCCGTAGAGGCGCGGGTCGGGCACGGTGGGCGCAGGCATCGGCGCCGAGGTGGTCGAGCCGTCGTGATAGGAGAACTCGCCCTTGCCATCCGGCGTCGGTCCGCTGGCCCACGTCCCTTCGGAGGCGGCGGCACCATCGGAGAAGTTGAGGTACTGGTAGGAAACCTCGCGGTGTTCCTTGCTCAGCGGGAAGTTGCTGGGAACGGGAAGATCCTCACCGCCCTCGGCCCGCAGCTCAGCGGCAGCCTGGATCCACTGGTTCTGGTGCATGGTGTCCCGGGCGAGCAGGAACGACAGCAGCTCGCGGACGCCGTGGTCGTCGGTCATGTGGTATAGCCGGGCGACCTGGAGGCGACCCTGCATCTCGGCGTTGGCGTTGGCGGTGAAGTCGGCCAGCAGGTTGCCGCTGGCGGTGATGTAGCTGCCTTGCCACGGGTTGCCGTTGCTGTCGACGGGGCGAGCCCCCGCCCCGGCGACGATCGCCTGCTGCACGTCGGTGCCACCGATCACGGCCGCCAGGACAGGGTCGGCGTCGACGGCGGCCTCGGTATCGGTGGCGGGTGCCTTCTCGAGCAGCTGGGCGATCATGACGGCCAGCATCTCGACGTGGCCGAACTCCTCCGACCCGATGCCGAACAGCAGGTCACGCCACTTCCCGGGAATGTGGAGGTTCCAGGCCTGGAAGCCGTACTGCATCGCGACGGTGATCTCGCCGTACTGACCGCCCAGAACCTCCTGGAGGCGGCGGGCATAGAACGCGTCCGGCTTGTCTGGCGTGCTCTTGAACTGCAGTTCTTGCTTGTGGAAGAACATCTCGTCTCCTCGCGTAGCGGTGACTCGGAACGGGTGTCTGCTACCCAAACCGGGGCCTCCCAAAACATGGCCGGGTCCAGATGTCTAGCCCGACCCCGCCCCCCACGCCGTCTCTGGTCATCGACGGTGAGGAGGACAAGATCAGCGCCCTCGATCGACCGCACGGGCGGATCCCGACGAGTGCTCATGCCACCAGCGGGGGTCCGGGGTCTGGCGCCGGCGGTAGCTCCGCCTCGACACCATCCGCCAAGTCAGTCAGTGACCTCGCGGCCCACGCCTTGATGATGATGGGCCCAAACCGCGATCAAGCGCGACGCAGTCAGCCACTGGCTGCACGAGCAGGCCTGTCGCGACGGCGCCAAGCTCGAACGAGCACTTGACACCGTAGGTACCCAACTTGGGTACCAGAGGTGCGGTTTTGGGTACACAGGCGGATAACGCTGGTCCTGCGTAGTGGGGCGGGCGGGGCTCGAACCCGCGACCCAGGGATTATGAGTCCCCTGCTCTGACCTGCTGAGCTACCGCCCCCGGCACTGGATCGGCCTCCGATGCTAACGGTTCGGCGCCACACCTGCCTCAGTCGGCCAGCGCGGCGATCCGGCCATCGGATTCCGAACCGAACCCTCAGAAGAAGGTACGGACCAGGTCGACCACGACCGGGTCGCAGGCGTCGGGGTCGTCGATGACCGGGATGAGTCGCCACTTGTCGAAGGCGGTGCAGGGATGGGACACCCCGAGTCGCAATCCGTCCCCGATCCGTACCGGCGGTTCGGTCGCCGGGTCGAATCGCACGAAACCGTGCTGATCGTTGAGCGCCGTGACCGTCGCACCGGCCACCGCTTCGGGGCATCTCCCGGCCTCGCGTGGCCGCCGTAGCTGCACCTCCGGGAGTCCCAGGTCGAAGGGGAGATCCCGTTTGCCGGCGTCGATCAGCGCCAGCCCCGGCTCGGGTTGGCTGCTGACCTGCACCCAGGCGTGCAACGCGCTGCGCAGCCCGCGACCCGTCGTCCTCGGTTCAGCACCCAACGGACTGAGGTGACGATAGTGACCGTCGTCGTGGGTGAGGTACGCGCCGGAGCGCAGCACGACCCGTACGCCGTCGAGATTGAGTGGTCCGAGAACCTCGGCCACATCGTCGAAGTAGGCACTGCCACCGGCGCTCACGATCGGCACGTGGCCCGGCGGATAGGTTCGATTCGCGACCATCCGCCGATGGGTCTCTGCCATCATCGCCAGATAGGCCCGGACCGCGGCCAGGCTCGCCTCGTCGGAGTCGTTGCCGATGGCGCCCTCGTAGCCGGCGACGCCGGCCAGCCGCAGATGCGGCGCGGTGGCAATTGCTCGAGCCACCGCCAGACCGGTCGCCACGTCCCGGGCGCCGGTCCGCCCACTGGCCCCGCCGACCTCGACGAGCACATCCATCGGACGGAATCTCGATCCGAGTGTGGACGCCGACCCGGCCAGGGCCTGCTCCATCAGCTCGACGGCACGGACGTCGTCGACCCACGTGATCACCTGCAGACCCACATCGTCAGCGAGCTCACCGGCGATCCAATCCAACGCCGTCGGGGAGAGGACAGCGTTGGCGACCAGCACCCGGGATACGCCGAAGGCGCGCGCGACCGCGACCTGCGACAGGTTCGCCACCGTGATGGCCCACGCGCCGGCTGCGATCTGGTCGGCCCACAACTGTGGCGCCATCGTCGTCTTGCCGTGCGGGGCAAGGTCGAGGCCGCGCTCGGCGCACCACGTCGCGAGGGTATCGACGTTGTGCCGCAGGTCCGGGGCGGACAGGGTCAGCAATGGGGTCGGGAACCGGCTGAGCGGCACCCGCCGCATCGCGACCTCGGCCACCGTCTGTCCCCACAGCTCCGGCGGGATCGACTTATCGGCCCACGTCAAACGCTGCTCGGCCAGTGCCGTGACGGCGCGGGCGTCGACAGTGGCGGGATCGCGCTCAGGCATGGATGAACTCGGAGGCAAACCGCGGCGCTCAGCCGGTCGGGGACTCGGTGGCTCGGGCCTGGAGGCTGTCGGCCAGTCGGTTCAACCACTGCGCCACCCCGGTCGGGCCGTCGAGGACCAGGTCGGCGTGCTCGCTCAGCGCGTCCTCCTCGTGCGAGGCTGAGCAGACCAGCAGTCCGGGCATCCCGCCCTCTCGCAGCGCTTCCACCGCCTCGAATGCGGGTAAATCTCCCAGATCATCACCGGCGAAGATGACGACTTTGGCGTCCTTCTCGGCCACGATCGCTCGCAGCGCATCACCCTTGTCGATCCCGGGGGCCCGGATCTCCCACACGTTCTTGCCGGGCTCCAACACCAGTCCGTACCGATCGGCCAGGCCGCGGATCGGCTCGCCGAGGGCGTCAAACGCCGCCGCTGCGTTCGGCAGTTCGCGGGTGTGCACACCGATCGCGCGGCCCTTGTCCTCGATGCGTACGTCTTCCAGATCGAGGTCGCGCAACAGGCGAGGCAGCTCCTCGTGCACGTGGATCATCCCCTCGGGCACCGGCGGCACGTCGAACCGGTCACCGTCGGCATCCCAACGCTCCACACCGTACTGACCCAGCACCGTCATCGACCGCAGACCCTCGGCCGTCCGGAAGTCGCCGAGCCGCACCGCCGTCCGCACGGGTCGACCGGTAATCACGACCACCGATCCCACCAGCCCGCCGAGTCGGGACAGGGCGGTGACTGCCGCCGGGTCGGCATGCGCACACTCGGGATTGTGCACGATCGGGGCAAGTGTGCCGTCGAAGTCGACCGCGACCATCGTTTTATCCGGCCGGTCCAGCACCGCCCGCATGGCCTCGATACCTGCGTCGGAAACCGGTCCGATGGAGCTCATGAGACGCAGCCTTCCAGATCGGACTCGGCGACCCAACTCGGTCTTCGCTTCAGCCCGAGAAAAACGAGGCCATCCATTCCGACTATGGTCACAGGGTGCGTGACACCAGATCAGAACGGGTCGGGGGGACGAAGCGATGAGTGCAGAGCGCCACCGTACGTCAAAGAAGGCCTCATTCGTTGTCGTGGCCAACCGGCTGCCGGTCGACCGGGTGGTCAACCCGGACGGCTCGGTGGACTGGCGTACTTCGCCGGGCGGTCTGGTCAGCGCGTTCGAGCCGGTGATGCGAACTCACCGCGGGGCCTGGGTGGGGTGGCCAGGCTCAGCCGACGACGACCTGGAGCCATTTACCCACAACGATCTGCAGCTGGAACCGGTCCATCTGTCCGCGGAGGACATCGAGTTCTACTACGAGGGTTTCTCCAACGCGACGTTGTGGCCGCTCTACCACGACGTTGTCGCGCCGCCCACCTATCACCGCGAGTGGTGGGACCGCTACGTCGCCATCAACCACCGCTTCGCGGAGGCGTCCGCGCGGGTGGCCGCCGAGGATGGCTTGGTCTGGGTCCAGGACTACCAGCTGCAGCTAGTGCCCCAGATGCTGCGTCAGCTCCGACCCGATCTGCGGATCGGCTTCTTCCTCCACATTCCGTTCCCGCCCACCGAGCTGTTCCAGCAACTGCCCTGGCGTGGTCAGATCCTGCAGGGCCTGCTGGGCGCCGACCTGGTCGGGTTCCAGCTTCCGGGCGGCGCGCAGAACTTCGTCCGGCTGGTCCGGCAGCGATTCAGCTACGAGACTCGGCGGGACCGGATCAGGACTCCCGACGGTCGGACGGTTGTGGCCCGGGCCTACCCGATCGCGATCGACTCCACAGGCATGCACGAACTGGCCATGTCGGATGCGACGGCCCAACGAGCGGCGGAGATCCGGGCGGACCTGGAGGACCCGAAGATCGTCTTCCTCGGGGTGGACCGACTGGATTACACCAAAGGCATGCCGGAACGAATTCGGGCCTTCGGTGAGCTGATCGCCGACGGCACGTTCGATCCCGAAGACGCCGTCTTCCTGCAAGTCGCCACGCCGTCCCGTGAACGGGTGGAGCAATACCGGCTGCTCCGCGACGACATCGACCGGCTCGTCGGCCGGATCAACGGCGACACCGGCCGTCTTGGACGGCCGCCGATCATCTACCTCCACAATTCCTACCCGCGGGAGGAGATGGCGGCCATGTTCCGAGCGGCCGACGTCATGGTGGTGACTCCGCTGCGGGACGGGATGAACCTGGTGGCCAAGGAGTACGTGGCGTGCCGCGAGGGTGACACCGGAGCGCTGGTGCTGAGCGAGTTCGCCGGCGCGGCGAAAGAGCTGCGGCAGGCCTATCTGGTCAACCCGCACGACATCGACGGATTGAAGTCGGTCATGGCTACCGCGGCGAACGACTCCACCCGTAACAAGGCGCGGCGGATGAGGATCATGCGCCGGCACGTGTTCGAGCACGACATCGACCGGTGGGCCGAGAGCTTCCTGGATGATCTGAGCCGACTAGGACCCGGAACCGAGGCCTGACGAGGGGTTTCGGTTTCCGTCGGGCGGATGCTCTGACATCGTGGTAATCGCGGTGGGCGGGGCCTGGCGGAGTGGCTCCCCCGGTTGGACTCGAACCAACAACCTGCCGGTTAACAGCCGGCTGCTCTGCCAATTGAGCTACAGGGGATCGATCGGGTGGCGCGGCTATGTACCCTAGCAGCCCGACCAACCGGGGTCGTACTCCCGACGGAGTTCCTCGACCGCCGCTTCGGCGGTCTCCTGGACCCCGGGCGTACGCCAGGTCAGCCCACGACTCAAACTTGCGTGCCAGCTGATCGGATCCAGCCGGTCGGCGAGATCTCGGCGCCCGTTCACCACGACGCCGCGGGTGGTGCTCGAACCCACCGGGACGAAGCGCTCGAACACGATACTGGCCTTGATCCGCTCTTCGAAGACCTCCGGCACGCGGGCCGGATCGGGCAGGGTCACCGTCACGCGGGCGCTGTCGTAGACCTGCCAGCGGAGCTGCTCGGTTTCGGCGTTCCAGCCGCCGTGCTCGATCTCGTGCCACCCGACGTGTTGCCACCCCTGGTCGGTCGACACCGACAGCACCGCCGGACTGAGGACGATCAGACCGTCGATGGTCGCTGTCCAGGCCAGGATCCGAGCCGGGCGTCCCGGCGCTGCAGCCAAGGTCTCCAGCCAGCTCGCGTACGACGTCGCCGGGATCCCCCAGCCCTTGCTCCACCACATGACTGCCATTCTCCTGACTCCGTGTCCCCACCGCGACTTTCGCTTCGTGGACGTCAGCTCGCCAGCCAGTCGCGCGCGGCGTGCGGGCAGACTCGGCGCAGCCGGTCCAGCGCGCGGCGCTCGACCCGACGCACCCGGTTCGCGGTGATGCCGAGCGCCCGCGCGGCCTCCGCGTAGCCCGACGGCTGGCCGTCGAAGCCCATCCGCAGCTCGAGCACCCGACGCTCCAGCCCGTCCACCGCCAGCAGCAGATCGGTGGCGAGGTCGGCACCGGAGAGAACGTGCTCGAGGTCGGGGTCGTCGACTCTGATGTCACCCACCGCCGCCAGGTCCACCGGATGCTCATAGCGCAGCAATCGGGTCGTCCAAGCCTCGCTTCGGCCGAGTGCGGCCGCGACCTCCGCTTCGGTGGCGTCCCGACCGAGGCTCTGGGCCAGTCCGGAGGCGACCCCGCGGGCGTGGCGGATCTGCTCGGCGCGGCTGCCCGGCACGTTCGCACTGCCGAGCAGCCGGGCACTGGCCGTCCCGGTGAACGCTTTCACCCACGGCACCGCGTACGTGACGAACCGACAGCCCCGGCGGCAATCGAAACGGTCGACCGCCGTCATCAGGCCGAGACAGCCCTCCTGGAACAGGTCCGCATCGGCCAGCCCGGCGCGGACCGCGGCCTGCCGGGCCACCATCGCGACTAGCCGCAGGTTGGCCTCCACGAATCGCCGCCGGGCCGCTGTGCCGCGCTCGACCAAGGCGGTCAACTCGGCCGCGGTCGCGCGGTGCGGGCGCTGCCCTCGAGCCAGGGCCTCGGCGGCCAGCAGTCCGGCCTCGATCCGCAGCGCGAGGTCGATCTCCTCCGCGGCGGTGAGCATGGGTTCGACGAACTGCACGGGGATGGCCATGGCTCACTGTCGAGTCCGAGCGTCACCCTCGGCAAGAAGTGCCTGTGGATAACTATCCCAACCCCCGACCCTCGCGCCCGATCGCGGGTTTTGTACCGGTATCCACATTGGTTGTGGCTAGCCGTACAGAACTTCGCGCGACTTCGTCGACGTCAGTCGGGCCCTCTCAGGCTCTGCGTGTGCAGATCGTTGCGCCGGGCTTCCAGGATCACCAGCTCGGAGAACATCTGGTTGTATCCAGTCGGGTTCTGCACGGGGTTCATCCGCTGCAGCTTGGATTTCAGCTCGTTCACCTGGCGCATCACGGTCAACAGCCGGAGCTTGGCGGCGTTGGCGTACGCGTACTGCTCGGTCGCCGGTCCATGCCACGACAGCGGCTCGACCGCGAGCGAGGCGACCAGCGACGTGAGCAGCTCGTGCGGCACCGCGGTCGCGACCCGGTGGACCCAGGCCGCCCCCTCCGACCCGTGCCCGCCGTCGGCCGAGGTCCGAGCGCTCTGGATGGCGCGAAAGAGCGCCGCATACGCGCGGTGGGTGAAGTCGCTGGCTTCCAGCCCGAGCCAATCGGGATCGAACAGTGCCGGGGCCTGCAATAACAGCTTGGTGGTCTCGCGCTCAGTCAGCAGCAGCCGATCGGCTGGATCGGGTAGCCACCGCCGATCGTCCGACTGCTCGACCATCGCTTGGCCTTCTCGTGCATTATCGGGCTTCGGTCGCCCACCACGAGCTGTGCGGGCCACTTCTTGGCGGACCTCTTCCACGTCCATGCCGAGCATGTTGGAGAGCTCGCGGACATACCCGCTCGACAGGTTGTAGTCACGCACGCTGGCCACCAACGGAGCAGCCTCGCGCAGCGCGGACAGCCGTCCGTCGGCCCGGTCCAGGTCGTGGCGACTCAAGACGTTGGCCATCACGAACCGGTAGAGCGGGACGCGGCGGGCGACCAGCTCGCGGACTGCTGCCTCACCCTGCTGGAGACGCAGATCGCACGGGTCCAGCCCAGACGGCTCCACCGCGACGTAGGTCTGGCCGATGAAATTCGCGTCACCGCCGAACACCTTCAAAGCAGCGGCCTGACCGGCCGCGTCGCCGTCGAAGGTGAAGATCACCTCGCCTCGGAACGCGTCGTGATTGCCCATCAGTCGCCGCAGTAGCCGGGCGTGGTCGTCGCCGAAAGCCGTGCCGCAGGAGGCGACGGCAGTCTCGACTCCGGACAGGTGGGCGGCCATCACGTCGGTGTAGCCCTCGACGACCACGGCCTGCGACGTCTTGCCGATCTGCTGACGGGCGAGATCAAGTCCGTACAGGACGTGAGACTTCTTGTAGAGCGCGGTCTCGGGGGTGTTGAGGTACTTGGCCGGCATCCGGTCGTCGTCCAGGAGCCGGCGGGCGCCGAAGCCGAGCACCTGCGTGCCCGAGTCGCGGATCGGCCAGAGCAGCCGACCCTGGAAGTAGTCCCAGCCCGACTCACGTACCAGTCCGCCTCCAACCAGCTCAGGATCGCTGAAGCCGCGTCCGGTCAGGTGTCGCTTCAGTGCCTTGCCGTCTTGGGGTGCATAGCCGACCCCGAACCGCTCCGCGGCGGTCCGATCGAAGCCACGCTCACTTAGGAACTGACGACCGATCATGGCCTCGGCGGAATTCAGCTGATCGGCATAGAACTCCGCGGCGGCCTGATGAGCCTCCATCAGTCGAAGCCGCAGGCCCCGCTCCGGGTGCCCGGCGCCACCATCGGTGTAGCGGAGCTGGACCCCGACGCGGTCGGCGAGGCGTTCGACGGTCTCGACGAACGACAGGTTGTCGATCTTCTGCACGAAGCTGATCACGTCACCGCCTTCGCCGCAGCCGAAGCAGTAGTAGAAACCGCGGGACGGATTGACCTGAAAGCTCGGAGTCTTCTCGTCGTGGAACGGGCACAGGCCTTTCATGGTGCCGCTGCCGGCGTTGCGCAGGGCGACGTGGGAGCCGACGATCTCATCGATTCGGGCTCGCTCGCGGACTGTGGCGATGTCCTCTTCGTTGATCCGACCCGACACGGGGAGAGTGTATGCGCCTGGGTCGGTGGGGATTCGAGTCGGATCGGTGGGGATTCGAGTCGGACAGGGGCTTGTGGCGAGGATTCCGGGGTTCAGTCCGACTTTTGACCTCGTGGTCGAAACTCGCGGTACGGAAGGCGGATTGAACCCCCAGAATCGGCCTGTTGGTCAGAACTCGCGGTCCCCGAAGACAGCCGCACCGCTACAACCGACCGTCCGGTCAAAACTCGCGGGTCCAGGACCGGCCAGCTGACGTGACCGTCAGTCCACGGCGGTAACCAGGTAGAGCACCGCGTGATCCGGGTCGATGCTGGCCGGCATCAGACCTGCGTTGGCCAACGCCGCCCCGGTCAGCCCCACCCCCTGTTCACCGTCGGGGACCAATCGTGGCCGCTCACCTGTGGCCAAGGCCGCGACGTCGGCGTCGAAGGGCGGCCGCCGGAGGCCCCACCAGCGTGGCGGGAGGCCGCGGTGCGGCAGCAGATCAGCGACGGGAGCGACCCGGTAGCGACGGGCGGGATCCAGACCGGGCAGCGGAATGCGTCCCACCGACGCCACGGGAGACCGGCCGACAGCGACGATGGAGAAGATGGCGGTGGCGCGATCCGGGGCGACGACACCGTGCGCGTTGACCGAGTCGTCGGGGAAGTCTACCCGAACGAGTTCGCCGGCCAGCAGTAAACCGCGGTGCTCCTTGAAGAAGGCAATCCACTCCTTGAGTTCGGCCAGCTCAGCCGGTGACGCCTTGGCCAAGTCCCACTCAATACCCAGGTGTCCGAACGCCGCGGTCGCCGCACGGTAATCCAGGTCGTGTACGCGGCCGGTGGTGTGCGACTCCCCCGACGCGATGTGGGCACCCATCATCTCCGGCGGGATCAGCTGGGTGGTCCAGCGGTGCATCTCCTGCCGCTCGTGCGGGTCGATGCAGTCTGACACCCACACCCGGTCAGTCCGCTCGAGCACACCGAGATCGACCCGGGCGCCACCGGAGGAGCACGACTCGATCTCCAAGCTTGGAAAGGCCGTCTTGATCTCGTCCAGCAAGCGATAGAAGGCCAGCGTCTGCTCGTGCACACCGGGACGGCCGACTGGCTGGGTTCCGGCGTCGATCAGGTCCCGGTTGTGATCCCACTTGATGTAGTCGATGTCGTACTCGTTGAGGATGGCGAAGATTGCGTCGCGGATGAAGTCGTAGCACTCGTCGATGCCGAGGTTGATCACCTGCTGAGAGCGGGACTCGATCGGCAGCCGATCCCCAGTGGCCATCACCCATTCGGGATGGGCGCGGGCCGCGTCGGAGTCCAAATTGATCATCTCCGGCTCGAACCAGAGACCGAACTGCATGCCCAGCGCTTTCACCTTGTCGACCAGCGGGTGTAGCCCGGCGGGCCAAACGTCGGAGGAGACCGTCCAATCGCCGAGTCCGGAGCGGTCGTTGCGGCGCGAGGAGAACCAGCCGTCGTCAAGCACAAACCGCTCGACGCCCAAGGCCGCAGCACGCTCGGCCAAGTCGAGCAGACGATCAAGATCGTGATCGAAGTAGACCGCTTCCCAAACGTTGATAGTCACGGGACGGTCGGCACTGGGATGATGCGGTCGGGCGCGCAGGAACCGGTGGAACCGGCCGGCGACCTCATCCAGACCGACCCCGTACGAGCCGTACACCCACGGTGATCCGTAGGACCCCCCGTGCGCCAGCACCACCTCTCCCGGGAGCAGCAACTCCCCACCGCCAAGCACCTGCTCGCCAGTCGATAGACGCTCGGCGTAATGGATGTGGTTGCCGCTCCAGCCGGTGTGCACCGCCCAGATCTGACCCCCTTGGAAGGAGAAGCCGGGTGTCCCGAGGTGCAGCAGGGTCGCGGCGTCGGCGCCGGTACGACCTTTCCGGTTCTCCCGCAGGTGGATCCCGACCGGCAGTGGGCGTCGTTGGGCAACGCGTTCCTTGCCCCACCGACCGCAGAAGTCAAGGACCTCTCGAGCAATCGGCGGCACGGGGAAGACCAGTGCAAGAGCCTGCACGCCGTAGCCGTCCGCTCCGGTATTGGTCACCCTCGCCCGCCCGCGAAGCAGACCGCCTACCGTCAACTCGATCGTGACCGTCACGGCGAGCCCGGCGATCTCGTCGACGGCGTCCACCTCGACCACGGCCGGCCCGACGGGCGCGATCACCGAGCAATCGTGGTCGCCGAGGGACTTACCGTCTACCCGCAGCGCCGTGGTGGAGAACTTCGGCGACCAGTCCCGCCCATCCCTCGATCCATCCAGCCCAGGCCGACCGAGCCAGCCAGTCCAGTGCTCGGGGAGCACCGCCAGCCGGACGGGTTCATCGATGGTGTTGTTGGTCGCCGGGAAGACACCGGCGCGCACGGTCGCTGCCGCGTCGGCGGACGACTGATCCCCAAGATCGGCCCCCCAGTGCGAGATCGACGGCAGATGGCCATTCGAGAGGTCGACCAGGACCGACACTCCCTCGGTGCGCAGCAGGATGTAGGCATTGACGGTCACGTGGGGCCTTCCGACTCGAGGTGGACCGTGCCACACAGCGCAGCCAAGCGACTGCGCGCTCGGGACCGCGGCCGCGTAGGGCGCGGGAGACCGTTCCCTTATTGACGCCCGCCACCCGCGCCACGTCGTTGATCGTGACGCGTCGCTTCCGGTCCGGGCAGGTGGCCACGAACCAGGTCGTCGCCTCGGAGGACACGGCAGGAGTATAGGGAGCCGCAGTTACGAGGCATCAGCTATGCGTTGGCCCCGACCGGATTCGTCAGTGCGCCAACGATCACGCAGGGGCGCGACGAGTGGCGATATGTGGCTGCATCGCGGCGTGCGAAAATGCATAAAATCGCCAATCGGAGCTTGCGCTACAAGGCCCGCGGCAGCCGGGAAGGATCCCAGTCCAGCTCGGCCACGGCTCGATCGAAGGCGTACCGGTCAGTCATCCCGGCGACGTACGCGACCGCGGCGCGGACCCGGTCCTCCGGCGCGATGTCGAATGCGCTTGGTGACGGCATCGTCTGAGGGTGCTCGATGTAGTGCTCGACCAGAGCTCGCAACACCTTGACCACGGCCTCGGACTGAGCCAGGGAGGCGGGCCGAACATAGATCCGCTCGTAATTGAAGGCGCGCAGTGCCGCGAGGGCGGCGGCCTCGGTTGGCTCCATGCCCACCTCGCCATAACGGTCCACGGCCCGGATCACGGCCCGGACGAAGATCCTGAGCTGCTCCCGTCTGCTTCGGCCGCAGACCTCGGCGACCGCAGCAGGAATGTCGGCCTGAGACACGATGCCGGCGTGCACGGCGTCTTCCAGATCATGCGCGCAGTAGGCGATTCGATCGGCCCAGCTGACGATCTCACCTTCGATGGTGGCCGGGGCCGGCCGGGACCAGGAGTGGTTGCGGATCCCGTCCAGGGTCTGCGAACAGAGGTTCAGCGGGGCCAGCACCACGTCGGCCCCCCACGGTCCGTGCTCGTACCCCCTAGGGATGAACGCGTCGAACGCGTCCTCGCTGGCGTGGCCGCCCGGTCCGTGGCCACAGTCGTGTCCCAGCGAGATCGCGTCCACCAACGCCACGTTCGCCGCGATGCCCCGGGCGATGGAGGTGGCGACCTGGGCCACCTCCAGCGCGTGGGTCAGTCGCGTCCGCTGATGATCACTCGGGTAAACCACGACCTGGGTCTTGCCGGCCAACCGTCGAAACGCCGTGGAGTGCACGATCCGGTCCCGGTCCCGCTCGAAGCAGGTACGTTCGACATCCGGCTGCTCGGCACGGGCCCGATCTCCGGCCCCGGCCGCCCTGGTGGCCCCGGACCGCAACTGCGCGTCCTCCCGGGCCTCGCGCAATTCCCGGCCGACCAAGGGACCGGATCCCGCGACCGCGTGGGAGGTGGCGTGCGCCCGGACGAGGCCGATTCCGGGGTGTCCGTGCATGGTCTCAGCCCACTGCTGAGCTCGGGCCGAGACGGCGTTGGGCGCCGAGTCCGGCTCTGATCCGGGCTCAGCCACCCGAGATCCCGATCTCGGCGTCGGTGAGGTCCAACTCGACCGCGAACGGGTCGTTCAACCAGCCCTCCGGCAGGGCGACTCTGGCGCGCGGGGAGCCCTGCCGGCCGCGCGGCGTACCGAGCTCCGCCGCGGGATAGCCGACCTCGGGGTCGAGTCGACCCAGCGCCGCATCCAGATCCGCGAAGCTGGACACCAGCCCCAGCGCCCGGCGGATCTCCCCCCCGACCGGGAAACCCTTGAAGTACCAGGCCATGTGCTTGCGAATCTCGCGCAGGCCGTGGGTCTGGTCGGAGTAGTCGACCAACAGCTGGGCGTGGCGGCGGACCATGACGGTCACCTCGCCGAGGGTCGGAAGGGTTTTGGTCGTCCGCCCGGAGAACGCGTCCACCAGGTCACGGAACAGCCATGGCCGACCGAGGCAGCCCCGGCCGACGACGACCCCGTCGGCGCCGGTCTCGCGCACCATGGCGAGCGCGTCGCCCGCTTCCCAGATGTCACCGTTGCCCAGGACCGGGATGCCGACGTGCTGCTTCAACCGAGAGATCGCCTCCCAGTCGGCGGCGCCCGAATACGCCTGCTGCGCGGTCCGTCCGTGCAGCGCGATCGCCGCACAGCCGGTCTGCTCGGCGATCCGTCCGGCATCCAGGTAGGTCTGGTGATCCTGGTCGATCCCCACCCGGGTCTTCATGGTCACCGGCACCCCGTACGGACGTGCCGCCCCGACCACCGCGGTCAAGATCAACTCCAACCACCGACGCTTGTACGGCAGCGCCGCACCCCCACCCTTCCGGGTCACCTTCGGCACCGGACAGCCGAAGTTGAGGTCCACGTGGTCGACGGCGAAGTCGTTGATCAAGATCTCGGTGGCTTGTCCCATGATCAGCGGATCGACCCCGTACAGCTGCACCGACCGGACCCTCTCCCCCCGGTCGAAGGCCAGCATGGACATCGTCTTGTGGTCCCGCTCGACGATCCCCCGGCTGGTAATCATC
>JAKDLH010000059.1 GCA_030452945.1 Microlunatus sp.
GTCCGAGCCGGTCCGGTCGAAGCCGTCGATGGGGAGGAACTGATGGACACGGTGTTGGAGGTCATCGGCGAGGCCGTGGCCGATCACGATCTCCGGCTCGCCACGGCGATTCCCCGGGCCCGAGATCACCTGGTGCTGGACTTGCGGCGACCGGACGGGTCCTCGGTCGCCGGCCAGTGGTTCGCTGATCCCGAACGCGCTCGCCGGACTGGCGGCCAGACCCAGCAGGTGGCACCCACCGCCGACGTTGGCGTGCTGGGGAGCAGCGGGGTGCTGGTCCAGCCGGTCGGTGCCGACCGGACCCTGACCACGCTGCACCGGCTGGCGGGTGCGCCCGGGGCCGAGTTGGTCTCTCATCGACCCGAGCAGCGAGGTGTGATCAGTCGATCCGGGTCCAACGCTTCCAGTACGTACACCAAAGTGGTGCGGACCAAGCGATTGGCGCGCATCCTGGTCGGCGCCCGACTGAGCGTGCCCGGGGTGATGCGGCCGGACGTGTCGAGGGTGGACACCGACCACGGCTCGGTCACGGTGGCCGGCTTGCCCGGCCGCCCCCTGTACGAGATCCTCGGAGATTCGCAGACCTCCGACGCCGACGTCGAGCGTGCCGGACAAAGAGTCGGTGCCGCCCTCGCCCGGCTGCACGCCACCCCCGCACCGGCCGCCCTGCCCCGCCACGACGCCGAGGCGGAGTACGCCGTGACGGCCCGGTGGGTGGAGCTGGCCACTGCGTACGGGCTGCTGACCCACCTGTCCGTCGAGCCGGGACGGTTGCTGGAGATGGTCCACGGTCGGCTGGCCGGGGAGGGTGGCGCACCGGGACTGGTGCACCGTGACCTGCACGACAAGCAGTTGTTGCTGGCCGGCGACGCCGTGGGAATGCTGGATTTCGATCTGGCCGCGACGGGCGAAGCGGCACTCGATCTGGCCAACTTGGCCGTCCACCTCGAGTTGCGTGCTCGGCAGGGACGGTGCCCGGTCGAACGGGCTGCCGGGTGCGCAGCGGCTTTGATTGACGGCTATCGTCCATCGATCGCTGTCCGGCGTCGGATTGCGGCCTATCAGCTGGCCACCCGGGCCCGGTTGGCGTGTGTCTACGCGTTCCGTCCCGCCCACCGTCATGCCGGGGCAGCGTTGCTCTAGCAGCAACTCCGTCGAGCCTGTAAAATTCGCCCATGCACCACGTGCGAGGAGCGCGCGTCGTTGCGGCTCCCTTCGTGCTGGTGATGGCCGTGGCCATGGCGCTGGCCGGGCTGAGCGGCTGCCAGTCCGAGACCACCTCGCCGACGACAGTCACGGCGGCCCGAACGGTCACGGCGGCTCCGGCGGCGGCTCGACCGTCGGCCGATGATCCGGTCAACCAGGTGCTGGCCATTTCCGTCGACGGTCTCAACCCGGAGGCCATCACCAAGCTCGGTCCGACGGGCGCACCCGCGTTCTACTCGATGATGCGCCGTGGGGCGTACACGCTGAACGCCCGGACCGAATACGAGATGACCAAGACGCTGCCCAATCACACCGGAATGCTGACCGGGCGGCGGATCGACGCTAAGCACGGCGGGCACGGCGTCAACGTGAACTCCGACACCGGCAAGACGGTGCACAAGAAAGCTGGTCACTACGTGTCCAGCGTGTTCGACGTGGTCCACGACCGCGGAGGGACGACAGCCCTCTACGCGGCCAAGACCAAGTTCGCGATCTATCCGCGCACCTGGAACACCCATGGTCGCGCCGACCGAGTCGGTGAGAACCACGGCAAGAAGAAGATCGACCGAGTGAGGATCGACACCGACAACGCACGCCTGGTCGACAAGCTCGTCCGCGAACTGCGAGCCAAACCACCGACCTTCACCTTCCTGCACATCTCGTTGCCGGACGCCGCCGGCCACAAGTACGGATTCATGAGCCCGCGGTACATGGCCGCAGTGCAGCAGACCGACAGGTTGCTGGGCACGGTGCTGCGTACGGTCGACCAGCAACCGAGGCTCAACAAGCACCTGCTGGTGATGGTGACCGCCGACCACGGCGGCGACGGGGCGAAGAACCACTCCACGGCCAGCAAGGCCCAGAACTATCGGGTGCCGTTCCTGGTCTGGGGTCCTGGAGTCGCCCGGGGCCGCGACCTGTACGCCATCAACCCGACGTTCAAGGATCCCAAGAACAGCCGGCCTGGTTACCGTGGCAGACAACCCATCCGCAACGGCGACGTCGCCAACCTCGCCACCGACGTGCTCGACCTGCCGAGCGTGCCCGGGTCGAAGCTGAACCGCCCGCGCACGCTGAACGTCTTCGGGAAATAGTCGGTCACGGCATCGGCACCTTGACGTCGATACCGCCCTCGACCGTCAGCCGGGCGCCGACCTTGGTGATCGTGGGCGCCGGAACGAATCCGCCGGCCAGCAGCGCCTCACCCTGCCGGAACCGGGAGGACTGGGCCAGCATCTGACGCGGCACGAACCCGAACAGGTCACCCAGGTCGGCGAGGTCGTGCGGGGAGTTCATCCGCATCAAGGTCAGGTTGTCGCACTGGGACACGATGCCCCGGTGGACCTTGGAGGGGCGTTGGGTGGACAACAGCAGCCAGAGACCGAACTTCCGGCCCTCGGCGGCGATCTGAACGACCTGATCGCGGACCGCGCGCCCCAGCAGGGACTCCAGGTCCGGAGAACACAGGTTGTGGGCCTCGTCGATCACCAGCAGCACGGGACGTCGCTCCTCGCGGCGCGCCCACAGGTCGTTCAGCACGCTCAGGGCCACGGTCAGCTGTTCCTCGGAGTTGCTGCAGCTGCCCAGGTCGAGCACGGTGGCGGCCGGTCGTTCGGCGACGATGTCGGAGGCCGCCGGTCGATCCAGCGCCCAGATGTGCCAGTCGAACAGCCCGAGGTTCTCCACCCGCTCAGCGAGGGCGCGAGCTCCCGGCTCGTCCGAGGCGAGGAGGTGCTCCGCCAGCTCTCGTGGCTCGTTGAGATGCAGGTCGGGGTGCAGCTGCAACATCGCGTTGAATTCGGCCCGGTGGATGATCGGATCGAGGCGGAGCAGCGCACCCCGCGCGGATCGCGACATCGTCCGCATCCGTGCGCGCAGCGAGTCCGGGCCGTCACCCTGTCGGAGGACCCGGATCTCACGCTCGCCGAACTCCGCCGCGACAGACGGTTCCACCTGCGGCAACGTCTCGCCGAGCCGGACGAAGTCGCTGTTGGGATCGAAGATGACCATCGGCAGCCGGGTCCGGAGCAGGATCTGCTCCAAGGCGACGCCGAGCGCGTACGTCTTGCCCGATCCGCTCTGACCGCACCAGAACGTGTGGCGGTTGAGCCGCTTGGGGATCAGTCCCACGCCGACGTCTGGGCTGTCGGCCAGGAAGCCGACCGGCAGGTCCGCCCCCGCTGCGGCGAAGAAGTCCGCGACGACCCCGCGCTCACTGCGCCGTGCGGATCCGGAGCGGAACGGGCGAGGCGTGGTTGGCCCGGGGAGGATCGAGCCGGCGGCCCAGGTCGTCGTCTCGGTGACTTCCTCCAGGCTCTCGACGAATCCGAGATGCTCGTCACCGTGACCGTCGGCGATGGTGACGAAGTCACCGGCCCGCAGTCCATCGTCGGCCGAAGCTCGGAGCCGGAACGACCGTCCGTCCGTCGACGAGACCACCGTCGTGGGATCAGCCTCTGCTGACATCGCCTTCACCTTCCGTGGAGCACAAACTTACCGACAGCCATTCTCACCGAAAAGACATTGTGTCGGACTTTCGGCAGTCTGACGTCGGTGCGAGCCGATAGACTTTGCGTCTGAGTGAGGCGCGAGCCCAGCCCGGGCGCGGTCGGAGCTGAGGAGTACCGATGACCAGAATCGCGGGAGCCGCCGACGTACCCCCTGGAACAGTCATCCGAGCCGGAAAGTACGCCGTGGGCAACAACAACGGCGACTACTTCGCGGTGAGTCGGCGCTGCCGCCACCTCGGTGCCGACCTCTCCGAAGGAAGCATCGACGCCGATGGCTGCCTGGTATGCCCCTGGCATCAGTCGGCCTACGACGTCCGCACCGGACAGATGGTCCGTGGCCCGCAGGGAGCCTTCGCCAAGATTCCCGGGCTCGGGGCGTTCTACCAGGCACTGACGCGGGTCTTCCCGCTCCGCCGCCAATCGGTGATCGAGCGATCAGGCGATCTGTACCTGGGCGACTGACCTGGACGCCGCTCGCGCCGGCGCTCATGCGGATCGAGCACGATCGGACTGGCTCCCGCCACTTTGTCGACTCTCGCTCCCGTACCCAGTCGGTGGTCGCCATGCTTCGGTTCTTCTGACTCGGGCGTGCCGTACTAATATTCTCTGCCGCCGCGCCTACGCGTGCGACCCGCCCGAGTGAGAAGGAGAGCCATGACCACCCAGGTCGAGACGCTGGAGTTTCAGTCCGAGGCACGTCAGCTGCTGCAGCTGATGATCCACTCGATCTACTCCAACAAGGACACCTTTCTACGCGAGCTCATCTCCAACGCCTCCGACGCGCTGGACAAGCTTCGCCTGGAGGCGCTGCGCGCCGAGATCCCTGGCGTCGACGTCGACGACCTGCACATCGACCTGGAGGTGAATCAGGATCCGCGCACGCTGACCGTGCGCGACAACGGCATCGGGATGACCCGGGAGGAGGTGGTCGCTCTGATCGGGACGATCGCCAAGTCCGGTACCGCGGAGTTTCTGGCCGAGCTGCGGAACGCGGACGCCACCACCTCCAGCGAGTTGATCGGACAGTTCGGGATCGGGTTCTACTCCAGCTTCATGGTGGCCGACACGGTCACTTTGATCACCCGGCGGGCCGGCACCGACGAGGCCGTGCGCTGGGAGTCCAGCGGCGACAGCACGTACACGCTGGAGTCGGTCGCCGAAGCTCCCGTCGGCACGTCGGTCACCCTGCACCTCAAGCCGGTCGACGCCGACGAGCAGCTGCACGACTACACCGCCGAGCCGGTGCTGCGCGAGATCGTCACCCGCTATTCCGACTTCATCTCCCGGCCGGTTCGGCTGCTGGTGCCCGCCGCCGACGGCGAAGAGGTCAGCGAGCCGACCGTCCTCAACACTCGGACCGCACTGTGGGCGCGGCCGCAGAGCGAGGTCAGCGCCGAGGAGTACGCCGAGTTCTATCGCCATATCGCCCACGATTGGACCGATCCGCTGGAGACGATCCGGCTGCAGGCCGAGGGCACGTTCGAGTATCAGGCGCTGCTGTTCATTCCGTCCCGAGCGCCGATGGACCTGTTCATGCGCGACGCCAAGCGGGGCGTCCAGCTCTACGTCAAGCGCGTCTTCATCATGGACGACTGCGAGGCCCTGCTGCCGGAGTATCTGCGCTTCGTCAAGGGCGTGGTCGACGCCCAAGACCTGTCGTTGAACGTGTCCCGAGAGATTTTGCAGCACGACCAGCACATCACCAGGATGCGGCGCCGGCTGGTCCGCAAGGTCTTGTCGAGCGTCAAGGACTTGATGACGGACCGGCCCGAGGCGTACGCCACCTTGTGGACCGAGTTCGGCAAGGCGCTGAAGGAGGGCCTGCTCAACGACCCGGACAATCGCGAGGAGATTATGGCGATCTGCTCGTTCGACACGACCTACAGCTCGTCCGAGGACGGGGGCGAGGACGAGGCGGTCAAGCCGACCACCCTGGCGGGGTACGTGGCACGGATGGCGGAGGGGCAGGAAGCGATCTACTACCTGACCGGTGAGTCGCGGACCGCGATCGAGAGCTCCCCGCACCTGGAAGCGCTGCGGGCCAAGGGCCTCGAGGTGTTGGTGCTCACCGATCCGATCGACGAGATCTGGGTGGATGCGGTAGGGGAGTTCGAGGGCACGCCACTGCAGTCGGTCGCCAAGGGTCAGGTCGACGTGCAGAGCGAGGAGGAGAAGTCGGCCGCGCAGGAGCGGGAACGCGACTTCGCCGACCTGCTGGCCTGGATGAGCACCAGTCTGGGCGAGGACGTGAAGCAGGTCCGGCTGTCGACCCGGCTGACCAGTTCCCCGGCCTGCGTGGTCGGCGACGCCCACGACGTGACGCCGACGCTGGAAAAGATGTACAAGGCTATGGGCCAGGAGCTGCCGCCGGTCAAGCGGATCCTCGAGCTCAACCCCACGCATCCGCTGGTGGTAGCGCTGCACGACACGTACACCGCCACGAGCGGGAGCGAGGAAGGCGAGGCGGAGCGAGGCTCGCTGGCCGAGACCGCCGAGTTGCTGTACGACCTGGCGCTGCTGGCCGAGGGCGGCGATTTGAGCGACCCGGCCCGCTTCGTCCGGCTCGTGGCCGACCGGCTGCGGCATGGTCTGTCCGCGTGATGAGCCGCCCCTCCGACTGGGGTGATCGCCGGTGATCACCCCAGTCCCACCTCGAGCGGATCGAGATGCCCTCATCTCCGCGATCACCGACTTTGCGGTCGTGCGCGGCCCAGTCACCTTGTCCAGCGGGAAGACCGCGGACTACTACGTCGACCTGCGCCGGGTCACTCTTGACGGGGCCGCCGCGCCGCTGGTGGGACGGGTGATGCGCGATCTGGTCGCGGACTGGGACTTCGATGCGGTCGGTGGGCTGACCCTCGGTGCGGACCCGGTGGCCACGTCGATACTGCACGCGGCCGCGGCGGCCGGGCAGCGACTGGACGCTTTCGTGGTGCGCAAGGCGGAGAAGGCGCACGGCCTGCAGCGCCAGATCGAGGGTCCCGCGGTCGAGGGTCGTCGGGTGCTGGCGGTGGAAGACACCAGCACCACCGGCGGATCGGTTCTGACCGCGGTGGACGCGCTTCGAGCGGCTGGAGCCCAGGTCGTCGGTGTCGCGGTGATAGTGGACCGCGACACCGGCGCGCGGGAGCGGATCGAAGCGGCTGGACTGCCCTACCGGTACGCGATCTCCACAGCCGACCTCGGACTTCGCTGACGACTCGTTAGGGTGGGCAGCACCTCACAGACTAGGAGTTCCGATGGGTACCGCCATCACCGTGATCATCATCTTGTTGGTGATCGTGCTCGTCGTCGCCCTGGTGGGCATGAGCGGGTACAACGGCTTCGTCAAGTCCCGCAACCTCATTCAGGAGTCCTGGCGCCAGGTCGACGTCGAGCTCAACCGGCGCTACGAGCTGCTGCCCAACCTGGTGGAGACGGTCCGGGGGTACGCGGCGCACGAGCGCAACACCCTGGAGGACATCACTCGGCTGCGCAGCCAGGCCCAGCAACTGTCCCAGGCCGAGGGGTCGCTGCCGAGCCAGCAGCGCTCGGACGTGGAGCAGGCCCTGTCCGGGGCCGTGCACAACCTCATCGTCAGTGTCGAGGCGTATCCAGATCTGAAGAGCAACACCAACTTCCTGGAACTGCAGCGTCAGCTGGCTGAGACCGAGGACCGGATCGCCAACGGCCGGCGCTACTACAACGCCAACGTCCGGGTCTACAACACCAAGGTGGAGTCGGTTCCGACCAACATCATCGCCGGAATGTTCAAGTTCGAGAAGGCCACCTATTTCGAGGTGAACGATCCGGAGGTCCGGCAGGCCCCGAACGTAAGCTTCGGCGAGATCGCCTACCGGGGCGACCCCCAGCAGGCGGGTCAACAGCCCCAAGGCCAGCTGCCAAATCCCCAGCAGCAACCTCAACAGCAGTACCAGCAGCAACCTCAACAGCAGTACCAGCAGCCGCAGGCGCAACAGCCTCAACAGCAGTACTCCCCGCCCGAGGGCCAAGGCGGGAACGATCCGCAGCAGTCCGGACCCCAGCAGTCGGGTTATCAACCGCCGAACACCTAGGCTACTAGCCCGCAGCTAGTTCCCCCACGACAGAACTCGTCACCACCGACAGGAGCAGAGACCGCGTGGCGGACATGACCTATACCCAGCTCGGCCCGTCGGGACTGACCGTCTCCACCGTTGGTCTGGGTTGCAACAACTTCGGCTTTCGAATGGCCGACGAGGACGTGCCGAAGGTGGTGAACGCCGCTGTTGACGCCGGTATCACGCTGTTTGACACCGCCGACGTCTACGGCCACGCGGGCGGTTCGGAGACCTTGCTCGGCCGGGCACTCGCTGGGCGCCGGCACGAGGTGATCGTGGCCACCAAGTTCGGGATGGACATGGCCGGGGCCAACGGGCCGGACTGGGGCGTGCGCGGCTCGCGCCGCTACATCCGGATTGCGGTGGAGAACAGTCTGCGACGTCTCGGCACTGACTGGATCGATCTCTACCAGATGCACGAGCCGGACCAGCACACCCCGATCGAGGAGACGCTGGCGGCCCTCACCGAGCTGGTCGCCGAGGGCAAGGTCCGCTATCTGGGTTCGTCCAACTTGACCGGATGGCAGGTGATCGACGCGGACTGGACCGCTCGTTCGAATGGATATGAGGCGTTCGTCTGCGCTCAAAACGAGTACAGCTGGCTGAACCGGTCAGCCGAGACTGAGTTGGTGCCTGCCCTGGAGCACACCGATCAGGGTTTGCTGCCGTTCTTCCCGCTGGCTCGCGGCCTGTTGACCGGCAAGTACCGACGCGGTGAGGAGGCTCCGGCCGGCACCCGGCTGGCGGCGCGATCCGACGTTCTCGCCTCCGCCGACTTCGACACCGTGGAGGCGCTCCAGAGGTTCAGCGAAGAGCGCGGGCTGACGATGCCGCAGATCGCGATCGGCGGACTTGCTGCCATGCCCACCGTAGGCTCGGTGATCGCCGGGGCGACCAAGGTCTCCCAGGTTGAAACCAACGTCGCGGCTGGGCTGTGGCAGCCAACGGCCGAGGACTTGCAGACCTTGCTTGATCTCACCTCCTGATCCGGACATGAGCGCCCCGCCCGGCTGGTATCCGGATCCGGCCGGCGCGCTCGGTCGCTACCGGTTCTGGGACGGCTCCGGTTGGAGCTCGGTGACCAGCGACCGGCCCGATGCCGCCCCACCGGGACAGCAGGCAACCGGCGCCGACCCGCGGACGCTCCCACCGAGGCGGCCTTGGGGCTGGTGGTTGGCCGGCTTGGCCGCGGTCGTGGCGGTCGTGGTGCTGATCGTGCTGGCGGTCCGCGTGGTCGGTGGTGGTGTGGACTCCCCGGACATGCCCGGCCCCGAACCCTCACAGCAGTCGTGCCCGCGGGCCACGTCCTCGCCCAGCACGCCCGCGCCGCCGTCGACGGACGGACGAGTGCGCAGCGGCTCTCTGTCCTACCCCCAGCTTCCGCCCCCGTTCGAACCGCCGATCGCGGACTCGCGCACGCCGTTCGGCTACGACGTGCAAAGTCAGCAGGCCCCGGTCGAACGGTCGGCGGACGGACGGACGAACTGGGTGGCGTGGGCACTGATCGCCCGGTTGCTGGCCGGCGACGGCTTCTACGGCCCCGAACCCGGAGCGGAGGTGGTGGCCCGCTGCGTGGTGGCACTGTTCTATGACAACCACGAGATCGACCGCACCGACACGCGCCGGGAGGCGATCACCGTCGACGGGCACGAGGCCTACCTGATCGAGTCGCACCTGAGGTTCGACATCCCGGGCATCCAGACCAAGGGGGAGACCATGATCGTCGTCGTGGTCGACGTCGGGAAAGACGGGGAGGCTGGGCTGTTCTACGGCACCAT
The DNA here is from genome assembly GCA_030452945.1 of Microlunatus sp. GTDB lineage: Bacteria > Actinomycetota > Actinomycetes > Propionibacteriales > Propionibacteriaceae > Microlunatus. The sequence goes on from JAKDLH010000059.1 coordinate 9,574, forward strand.
CCCCGACACCTCGCCGCAGTTCTTGGCACCGATCCGGAACGCGTTGGCCGGGCTAGAGGTCGGCTGAGTCGGCCTTCCGCTCCGCCGGCGGGTCGGCCAGGGTCGGGGTCGGCACGTCGCCCGCGGCGGCCAACGCCAACTTGGCCCGCCGCCGGTGGAGGACGTACTCCACCAGCATGGGGATCACCGAAATGAAAACGATCAGGATGAGGGCGAGCTCAAGGTTGTTCTTGATGATCGGCTGGGTGCCCAGGTAAAAGCCGAGAATCGTGATGCCGCACGCCCAGAGGATGCCGCCGATGGCGGTGTAGGTGATGAACTTCCGAAAGTCCATCTTCCCGACGCCGGCGACCAGGGTGACGAAGGTGCGCACGATCGGCACGAAGCGGGCCAGGATCAGGGCCCGGTTGCCGTAGCGGGCGAAGAAGATGTGCGTCTTGTCCACGTACGACTGCTTGAAGATCTTGCCCAGCAGACCGGTCCGGGGCCGAAACAGCGGTGGGCCGATCAGCCGGCCGATCCAGTAGCCCGTGACGTTGCCCAGCACCGCCGCGATGGTCAGCACCACGCAGACGAAGAACAGGCTGTGATGGATGGCGTTGAGAGCGACGAAGAGCCCGACGGTGAACAACAGCGAGTCGCCCGGCAGGATGGCGAACAGCCCGCACTCGGCAAAGATGACGAAGGCGACACCCCAGAGGGCGTACGGCCCGAAGAACTGGATCAGGAACTCTGGATCCATCCAGGACGGCAGCAGCATCGGCGTCAGCAGAGCGGCGTCGAGCGGATTCACCGGGCCAAGGATACCGTTCGGCCTCGTGGAAACACCAAGAAACGGCGACGTGAGCCTGGGCACGCTAGCAGAGAACTCATCGGACTCGTACGGGGTCGGTCCGCACCCCCAGCCGTGGCCGGTCGGCCCCGAGTGGGACCCGGCGCTGCTGGCGGAAGGGGATCGTCGCAACGTGACTGACCGATTCCGCTACCGCACCGTGGAGTCGATCGTCGCCGAACTCGACACCCGGCGACACCCGCTGCGGGTCGCCATCCAGAACTGGGAGCACGACTTCAACATCGGTTCGATCGTGCGGACGGCCAACGCGTTCAACGTGGCCGGAGTGCACATCATCGGACGCCGTCGCTGGAACCGGCGCGGGGCGATGGTCACCGATCGCTACCTGCACGTTCACCACCACGCCGACCTGGCCTCGTTCGTGGCGGCGATGGCCGAGAACGACTACGCGATCATCGGCGTCGACAACCTGCCGGGCTCCGTTCCGCTGGAGACTGCGCGGCTCCCCGAGCGTGCCTGCCTGGTCTTCGGCTCCGAGGGGCCGGGACTGACCGAGGAGATGGTCGGTGTGTGTCAGCGTCTGGTGGCGATCAGCCAGCACGGCTCGACTCGCTCGCTGAATGCCGGCGCCGCGGCCGCAATCGCGATGTACCAGTGGAGTCTGCAGTGGGGCCAGTCGTCATCCTGATTCTTCCTTGCCCGGCGCCTTTCTTCCTCATACGGTAGATGTGTGGCTCTCAACATCAAGGACTCGGAGACCGATCGGTTGGCCAGGGAGCTCGCCGCGGCCACGGGCGAGTCGATCACGGTGGCGGCCAGGACCGCTATCGCCGAGCGGCTACAGCGGGTGCGTGCCCGCGCGGCCGCCGGTGAGAGCCGGCTTGACCTCAGCGACCTGATTGACCGAGCGCGCTCGCGACCCGACCTGGACTCTCGGAGCCCGGAGGAGATCATCGGGTACGACGACGACGGCGTCCCGCGGTGACCGTAGTCGTCGATACCTCGGCTCTGCTCGCGGTTCTGCTCGGTGAGTCCGACGCCGCACGTTTCGCTGACGCCCTGGTCGTCAACGCCGGTGATCTCCACGTCGGGGCCGTCACGCTCGTCGAAGCGAGCGTCGTCCTGGAAGCCCGCGCGGGGGCAGCGGCGACTGCCGACCTGCAGGAGTTGCTGGCTCGATTGTCGGTGCACGTGCATGCGGTGACCCAGACCCAGGCCGACCTCGCCATCCAGGCGTGGCGTCGGTTCGGGAAGGGACGTCATCCGGCTCGGCTCAACCTGGGTGACACGTTCTCCTACGCCCTGGCCAAGGAGCTGGCTGGCCGCCTGCTGTTCAAGGGCCACGACTTCGCCCAGACCGATGTTGCGGCGGTCCTGCGCGTTGTAAGGTGAGCCTATCCTGAGCGATAATGGATGAGAGTCGCCTGCTTCGTCAATCCAGCCACTGGAGATCAAGATGAACGACATCAGCCACAGTGATGAATTGTCGGCTCACGTGGACGGACCTGGTCGCGGGAACGATTCTGCGGTGGCGGGGCACTGGCTGCTGGCCCGACTGGGCAAGCGAGTGCTGCGTCCGGGCGGGGTCGAACTCACCCGCAAGCTGCTCTGTGATGCTCAGCTTGCCGATGCCGACGTCGTCGAGTTCGCTCCGGGCCTGGGCCGCACCGCGACCGAGATTATCGGACACCGCCCCCGCTCCTATCGCGGTGTCGACGCCGATCCTGGAGCTGTCCGGGCGGTTCAGCCGATCGTCGCCGGCTATGGCGGCGTCCAACTCGCTGATGCGGCCCAAACTGGGTTGGCCGGCGCCAGCGCCGATGTCGTGGTCGGTGAGGCCATGCTGACCATGCAGGGTGAGAAAGCCAAAGACGCCATCGTCGCTGAAGCCGTTCGGCTGCTCAAACCGGGCGGTCGCTACGCGATCCACGAGCTCGCCCTCAGCCCCGACGACCTTTCCGACAGCGTTAAGACCGATGTCCGCCAGGCCCTGGCCCGTTCGATCAAGGTCAACGCCCGGCCACTCACGACCGCCGAATGGCGACACCGGCTGGCTCAGCACGGGCTGGTCGTCGATCGCGTCCAGACCGCACCCATGGCATTGCTCCAGCCCCGGCGACTTCTGGTCGACGAGGGAGTCCTGGGCACGCTGCGCTTCGTTCGCAATCTGTTGACGCGTCCCGGTGCTCGCCGTCGAGTCTGGGCCATGCGCAGCACCTTCGGTCAGTATCGCGATCATCTGCTCGCCGTCGCCGTCGTTGCACACAAGCCCACCCATGGTTGAGGGAAGCCGCCCCGATCCCCGGTGACGTTACGTGTCGGAGCGGGTTCGCGCCCGCCCACGCGGCGGGAGCAGCACGCCGAACACAGCCAGCCCGACCACCGGCAGCAGCGGCCAGACGGGATTCACCCCGCTCGGCCCGACCATGCCGGACGAGGCCATCACCGCCAGCCCGGCGCAGACGCAGATCGCGGCGGCGACCGGTCGCCAGGCGGGCGGGGCAGGGCGGTCGTCGCGACGCGGGGACTCGAATCGTCCGAAGATCAGCACCAGTCCGTACGTGACGGCCAGCAATACCAGCCACCACAACGGACGGGTCAGCCACCACAGCGCGGTCAGCGGGGCGAGGCCGAGCCCGATCCCGCCGAGGGCGACCAACAGGCTCGCGATCCCGACCATGGCGGTGAGGTGCCACAGGAACCAGGTCATGATCCGGGAGTTCAGCATGACGGTGACGAACCAGATGCGCGGTCGCTGCAGCCAGCGAGTGAGCGGCGTCTCGGCCAGCAGCACCAGGCCCGCCTGCAGCATGCCGAGAAAGGCCATGGTCACCCGGGTCGGACTGGAGTTGCTGATCTCGTCGGAGGCCGCGGTGATCATGGACACCGGGTACGGCCCGAGGCCGACCAGCACGGCCAGGCCGACCGCGCCGACCGTGGCCAGCAGCAGCTTGCGACTTACGGTGGCCAGCCGCCCGTCCAACCAGGCGTACCCGAACTGGTGGAAGGTCGCCCACACGATCAGGTAGTTGGGGTAGCCGGCCAGCTCCGAGTGGGTCTGGATGCTGATCAGGTCGACGCCGCCAGCTAGCACCACCCCGCCGGCGATGGACCACCAGCCGAACCGTTCCCACAGCACCAGGCAGGCCGGCGCGACCACGACGACCAGCAGATACGCGGCCAGGAACCAGGTCGGGATCAAGGCCATTTGGGAGAGGATCTGGACTCGGTCCGGCGTGAGGCCCGCAGTTACCAGGACCAGGCACACGACCAGCCACACCAGGAGCAAGGGAATGAGGGGTAGACCGAGGCGACGCAGCCGGGCTCGCAGCCAGCCGCCGTAGCCGACGCCCTTCCGCCGGGCTGACCGCCACGAAATGCCGTTCGCGTACCCGCCGACCAAGAAGAACACCGGCATCACCTGGAACAGCCAGGTCAGCGGGTGCGACCACGGCGCGTTGTCCAACACCCCGTGCGGCTGGATGCCTGCTGGATCGACCGCCACGATGGTCCAGTGACCGAGGACCACCACGGTGATGGCGGCACCTCGGAGGAAGTCGATGACGCGGTGCCGCGACGCCGGGGTGGCCGCCGCGACTTGCTCGGCCCGCGAAGACAGGCGGCTGGTGGTCGACATGGGGGTCATGCTGTCATCGTCTGGGATCGAAAGAGCGGATTCGTCCGTGCCCGTCGGAGCTCACCCGGCCCGCCATCCCCGCAGATGAGAGCAGCGACTGGGCGGACTGCCGTCGCCGAAGGAATCGGAGTTCATCTGGGTCGAGGACGAACCGCTGCGCCTCGGCGATGGCACTCGTCTGATCGGGCGGGGTCTCCCCGCGATGACGGACGAGTCGATCGGCGGAGACTGCCGACCGTGCTGGACGGTCCGCCGGGCAGCACAGTTGACCTGGGCTGACCGGATCGGGCTCGACCTCCGACGGAGCGACCTCAAGGCCGGTGGCGGGCAGCGGAACCGGTGATCTCTGCGATGTCGATCTCGGGGTAGCCGGGGGTGGTTTGGGTCGGGTGGCCTTCGGTGGGCAGGGGTCCCAGATGCTGGGTGCCT